>JAHBVU010000007.1 GCA_019637315.1 Gemmatimonadales bacterium | reverse complement strand
GATTACCGGGGTGGTGCGCAAGCAGGGAGAAACGGCCGAACGAGCCTTTACGCTCGTGGTGGACGGAGCAGATCCGTTTGCCGATGGCAGATCGACCGTGCGTCTCTGGATCGATGGCGTGGCGCCGGTGGCGGGTCACCTGGGCTCGGTGCCCACCATCGTCGGCCGGTCGCTGCGCTAAGCGCCAGGCGCCCCGCGGTCAGGGCGCGAACAGCAGCCGGTGCCCGATCCAGAGTCCGAGGACGACGACCGCGATCGTCAGGAGGGTGGCGCCACCTGCGCGGCCGAGACTCCGGGCGGTTTCAATCGGCGTGCGGTCGGGCCACCAGCCCGGCGGCTCGATCCGGGCGGCAAAGATCGAGGCATGGGCCCGGTCGCTTCGAGGGCCGATGCATACCGTCAGCAGGGTCGCGGCCAGACTCAGGGCCGCGACCCAGAGGAGCTGCCGTTCGTAGCCGACTCCTGCGGCTCCGGTGGCCGCGCCGACGGCCAGTCCGGTGACCGCCCCCGCCAGCTCGGCAAGCGCCGTCATCCGCCACCAGAGCCAACGAAGCACCGTGGGCGCCCCGAGGGCGGCGCCCAGCACCGCGACCCATTTCCAGGCCTGTTCGATCGTTTCGATGTTGAGGGCCACCGCCACCGCCAGGCCGGCAAACCCAATCACGGCCAGCCGCGCGATCCGAATCTGGACCCGCTCTGACAGATCGGGGCGGATCCGCAGGGCGACGTCGTTGACCAGGTAGGACGCGCCCCAGTTGAAATGCGTGTCGACCGTGCTCATGAAGGCCGCGAGCAGGGACACCACGAGCATTCCAAGCGCACCTGGCGGGAGGAGTGCCAGCATCAGGGCCGGATACCCCGCCTCGCGGTCCGATCGTACCGTGTCGGCGAGGGGGCCGGGGATCTGCGCTGTTGATCCGTCGAGCGGGATCAGCACCAGGGCGGCCAGGCCGACTACGAACCAAGGCCAGGTGCGCAACAGGTACTGCACCCCGACGAAGAGCCAGGCGGCCCGGACGGCATCGCCCTCGCTTCGGGTGGCATTGAGGCGCTGCTGCAGATAGCCGCCCCCGTCCGCCGGGATGTTGGCATAGCCCTGGACCAAGAGGTAGCTGCCGATGGCGAACGTTCCCAGCTCGAGCGCGCCGAGCCAACCTCCTCCTGCCGATGGGAAGAGTGCCACCAGCTCGAATCGCCGGTCGCCGTACAGGTTTGCGAGCCCCTCCTGCAGACCGGTGCGGCCGCCGACCGCTTCCCAGGCCGCGACGGCGAGCCAGATGCTTCCAGCCAGGCCGAGCCCGAGCTGGATCAGGTCGGTTCGGACCACGCCGCGCAGGCCGCCCAGCGCCGAGTAGGTCGTGACCAGCGCCACCAGGCCCAGAATGGTGAGGAGCGAGGCCGGGTCGCCGACGGCGCTCTCAGCCGGCAGGATCCGGCTGACGGTGCTCAGCAGCCCCGGCGCCCAGCGTTCCCAGGGGGCCAGGGGCTCGACGATCTTGCCCATGGCTCGCAGAACCCAGCCCAGGATGATGATGTTGTAGAGCCCGCCGTAGAGGGCTGCCCTCGTGGTGCGTAGCAAGGGGGCGGCACGGTCGTTGTACCGCATCCCGATGAACTCCGCATCGGTCACCACCCCGGTCCGCCACCATCGTCGGGCGAAGACCGCGACGACACCGGCGTGAACCAGGATCCAGGACAGCCAGAGCCAGTTACCGGACAGCCCCCGATCGGCGATGATACCGCTGATGGCGAGGGGCGTGTCCGCGGCAAACGTGGTGGCCGCGATCGAGAGACCGGCCCACCACCACGGCAGGGATCGATCGGCGAGGAAGAAGCTGGTCCGACCGGCCCGACTTCCGCGGCTGGCCCACACGCCGATCGCGAGTGCGACCATCAGATAGCCAGCGATGACGGCCCAATCGATCCCGTGGAGCACGTCTATCCGGGATCGGCCGCCAGGGCGTCGAGAAACTCACGGCTCCAGTCGGCGACGTCATGGCTGGCGACGATGCGAGCCAGCCGTCGCATGCGAAGTCGGCGTTCCGGCTCGGGCATGGCGAGCGCATCCTGAAGCCTGGCCGTCATCCCTTCGATGTCATAAGGGTTGGTGAGCAGGGCGCCGTGCAGTTCGACGGCGGCGCCGGCGAACTCGCTGAGCAGCAGCACGCCGGCGCCGCCAGCGGCATCCTGGGCGACGACGAACTCCTTGGCAACCAGGTTGAGGCCATCACGGAGCGGGGTGATCCAGGCAACGTCAGCAGCTGCGGCGTAGCCGATGGCCTCGTCGAACGGGAGCGATCGAAAGAAATAGTGAATTGGCGTCCAGCCGATCGTCCCGAACCGACCGTTGATCCGCCCGACGATCTCATCCACGGCGGTGCGCACTTCATCATACACTTCCATGCCGGGCGCAGCCGGGGTCGTGACGAAAACGAGCGAGACGTTTTCCCGATACTCGGGATGCCGCTCCAGCAGTCGCTCGAATGCCTCCAGCTTCTGGAGCGGCCCTTTGACGTAGTCGAGTCGCTCGATCGACACCACCAGGCGAACGTTCTGGAACCGCTCGCGGATCTCGTTGATCCGGGCCATTCGAGCGGTATCCGCAATGATGTCCCGGACCGCGGCCAGATCGATGCCGACGGGATGGACACCGAGACTGAGAATGCGATCGCCGGCGCGGACTCGACGTGGCACTCGCGGGATGGCCAGCGCGACGCCGTGGACCCGATACCTGGGTGCGCAGGGTTCGACCTGGACGATTTCCGTCTCCATATGGGACCGGATCACGTCGAGGAAGTTGGCGGCATAGCGCGGAATATGAAATCCGATATGGTCGCACTGCACCAGTGAGCCCACGATCTCGCTGGCCCAAGGGATGACATTGAAGACGTCGGCCGGCGGGAACGACGTGTGGTGAAAGAACCCGATCTTCACGTCGGGGCGCAGCTGGCGCAGGTACGCGGGGACCATCCAGAGATTGTAATCGTGAATCCAGACCAGGGCGCCCTCGTCGGCTTCGCCCGCAGCTGCTTCGGCAAAGCGGCGATTGACCTCGCAGAAGTGCTCCCAGTCTTCCGCTCGGAAGACGGCGCGATCGACAAAGGAGAAGATGACCGGCCAGAACGCTTCCTTCGAGAACCGCTTGTAGAAGCGCTCGACATCCTCGGTCTCGAGCGGAACCTTGGCGACGACGAGATCAGAATAGAGGGACTCATCGACGGGTTCGTGGATGATCGAACGAGGCCCGTCCGAGGTCTGTGTCGTCCAGGCGACCCACGAGCCGGGTCGGCCGTCCTGGAAGCAACCAAGCAGGGTGGGGATGATGCCGTTCGGGGACGCATGCGGTCGGCGGCGGACCGCCCCATCGACCGTGTACTCCTCGAAGGGAAGCCGGTGGTACACGACGACGAGCTGGGCATCGCCCTCCGGGGAAGGCGCCGGGGCCCGCGTCAGCCGCGCATTCCGATCCAGCGCCCGCATCACCTCGAGAATTCCACCGGCCCCCGGGAGGCGAGCATGACGAACCCGGGGCAGCGATCGGGTCGCCGCGACCAGGGCCGGTTCGGCCTGCCCGACGACCACACCGTGGAATCCGTGCTGGTAGAGGGAGAGATCGTTGAGGGTATCACCGGCGACCAATACGCTCTCGTCGGGGATCCCGAGATAGTCGATCAGGCGGCGGAGGGTGGACCCTTTGTTGGTGCCGGTCGGAAGCACGTCGAGATATTTCGACGCGGAGCGGAGGACATCAACCGGCAGATCGCCAAGGCGTTGTCGGACCAGCGCCTCGGTCTCCGCCTCCTCGATGAAGAACGACACCCGGCGTTCCTGCGGCACCGGTTGGCGAACCAGTTCCGGGATGGCGCCGACCGCATCCAGCACGGCATGCGCACCAATCCAGGATCGGTCGATTTCCCACTGCAGGGGTGTGATCGGGCGAAGGTCAGTGCCATCGACGACCGTGGCCCCGACGTCGGCGATGATATAGTCTGGTTTCGGGATCAGCGGATCGGCGAGCAGCGGGAGAATGGTCTCGATGCCGCGTCCGGTCGCGAAGACGAGTCGGGGTGCACCCGGGCTTCGCAAGACCCGGTAGAGGGCGAGGCGGTCGGCCTGCCGGCCGCCGAGGAAGGTGCCGTCGAGGTCGGTCGCGAGTAGTTGAATAAGGCATCTCCCTGCAGGGTCATGGCCAGTGTCGCACTTCCGGTCTTCGCAAGATAGGGCGATCGACCCGAAGCGCAACCGATCGCCGCGTTGTCGATTGGTGCGCATCTGTCACTGTCCTCGGGGGCGGACGTCACGTGGTGGGGGAGGGTCCAGCTCGGACAGGCCCTCCGGGCGGGGTCTCCGCCGGCTTCGGGGGCGTTCGCGCACGGCGAAGGACGCTCGGGATCGGGCCGCGATCGGGGGCTCGTTCTGGTTAGATTTCGGACATGCCATTCCGCATCCTAGTCACGGACGAGGTCGATCGCGACGGGGTCGACCTGCTTCGCGCCGTCAAAGAATTTCAGGTCGATGAATTGCCCACCCTTTCTGCCGACGAACTGCTCCAGCGGATCCCGGACTACGATGCGATCGTCGGCCGGAGCGCCACCCGGATTTCCGAGGCCTTGCTTCGTCGCGGCCACCGCCTCAAGGTTGTGGGTCGCGCGGGCGTGGGTATCGACAACGTGGCGCTCGAGGTTGCCACCGAACTCGGGATCGCTGTCATCAATGCCCCAGCGGGTAATACGGTTGCGGTCGCCGAATTGTGGTTCGGGTCGATGCTCACGCTGCTGCGCCACCTGACTCGGGCCAATCAATCGATGCATGAGGGGCGCTGGGACCGGTCGGCGCTCCTCGGGAGCGAGCTCAACGGTCGCACCCTGGGGATCGTCGGGCTCGGCCGGATCGGCGGTGCGATCGCGACTCGGGCGCTGGCCTTTGGTATGAAGGTGCTGGCCTACGACCCCTACATTCCGGACGAGCGGTTCACGGCCCTGGCGGTGACGCGAGCGCCTTCGCTCGACAAACTCTGCGAGACGGTCGATATCCTGACGGTCCATACGCCGCTCACGCCCGAAACGACGGGGCTGATCGGCAAAGCGCAGCTTGCTCGCCTGCGTCGTGGCGCCATCGTCGCGAATCTGGCCCGAGGGGGCATCGTCGATGACGACGCGCTGCGCACGGCGATTGCCGAGGGTCAGCTGAGCGGGGCGGTGCTCGATGTGTTCGTGGCCGAGCCGGTCCAGGGGCACCACCCCTGGCAGGTGATGGACCGGGTGGTCCTGACGCCGCACATCGGCGCCTCGACCATGGAGGCGCAGCGGAACGTGGCGGTCGACGCCTGCGAAGGGGTTCGGAACGCGCTGCTGCGCGGGGACCTTTCCCGGTCCCTCAACGTGACGATGCCTGCAGGCGATTGGGTTCAGTTGCGCCCAGTGGTCGAGTTGGCTCGCCGGGCGGCGGATGTGGCGCGGACGCTGCTGGCCGATCGTGGCGCTCGTGCGGTGGCCTCGATTACCGTGCGGCGCGGGGCCGATCTCAGCGCCGCCGGCACTACGCTGCTCTCGGCCGCAGCGCTTGGTGTGCTGCAGGGAATCATCGACGAATCCCGCCTCAATCTGATCAATGCGCGCGCCCTGGCCGCCTCGCGGGGTATGACCCTCGGCCTGGCCGAGGATGCCGCACCGGTGCATCCGCGCGCGGTCGAGGTTGTCGTGGTGGCGGACGGACAGGAGATGCGGATCGGTGGTGTCGCGCCGCTCGACGCGCCGATGCGCCTCACCCAGGTCGGGCCGTTTCACGTCGACGTAGCACCGCGGGAAACCCTGATCGTGCTGACCAATCGCGACGTGCCTGGCGTCATCGGTCACGTCGGTACCGCGCTCGGCAATGCCGGCGTCAACATTGCCGAGTACCACCAGGCGCGTCTGGCGGAGGGCGGGCAGGCGCTGGCCGTGATATCTGTCGATGGCCCCGGCGGGGCGGGGTTGCGTGATACTTTGATTGCGCTGCCGGACGTGCAGTCGGCCTCGGTCATCCGGTTCCGAACCGAGACGTGACCGACCTCGTCGTCGACCGGGACGTCAGGGAAGGCTACGCTGCCGACGCCTCCGGCCTGACCCTGCTGCCTGATGCGGTGGCGCGTCCTGACAGCGCTGCCGAGGTGGTTGACTTGCTGCGCAATGCAACTGCCGACCGCACCTGGGTCACGCCGGCAGGTGGTCAGACGAGCACGACCGCGTCCAGCATTGCCGATCGGGGGATCCTGCTCTCGACTCGCCGAATGGACCGGATCCTCGACGTCGATCCGGCGGCTCGGATTGCCCGGGTCGAGTCGGGTGTTCTGATAGGCGACCTGCAGCGAGCTCTGGCCCCGCACGGTTTGTTCTTCGCGCCAGATCCAACGAGCGAGCAGGAGTGTACCGTCGGTGGCGCGATTGCCTGTAATGCGTCCGGGCCGAGAACGTTGCGCTATGGCGCGACCGGGGCGCACCTGCGGGCCGTGACGGTTGCGCTTGCTTCGGGCGAAGTGCTGGAACTGCGCCGCCCGGCGCTCGAAAAGAACACGGTCGGGTACCCGCCGCTGCAGGATCTCGTCTCTTGGTTCGTGGGGAGTGAAGGCACGCTTGGCGTGGTGCTGTCGGCGGAACTTGCCCTGCTGCCCCGACCGGCGGTGGAACTTGGCCTTGCGATTCCGTTCGCTGCGGAAGAGGATGCGTTGGCCTTTATCGTCGCAGCGAGGGAGTCGGCGGTCGTGGCACCGCGCTGCCTCGAGTTCCTCGACAAGGGCGCGGCGGCCATCGCGCGCCACGACGGCGGAGACGCCGTCTGGCCCGAGGGCGTTGGCGCGGTGGCCTACGTCGAGGAGGCGCGGGAGGATGAGCCGCCGCTCGAGGCTTGGCTCGAGCTTGCGGAGCAGCATGGTGCACTGGTCGACGCGGTCAACGCGTTCGAGGGCGATACCGCGCTGGTCGTCGCTCGCCGGCTGCGTCATGCCGTGCCGGCGCAGATGCACGAGCGGGCCGCCGCGTTCCGCCCGCAGGGCGGACGGCGGATCTCGACCGACTGGGCGGTGCCGTATCGTGAACTGGCGGATACGATCAGGACAGTCCGGCGCCGAGCGGCCGAGGCGGGGGTGTTGGAGCCGGTCATCTTCGGGCACGCCGGCAATGGCCATCCCCATTGCAATTACATTGGCAGGGATGCGGCCGAGGTTAGCCGGATCGAGGCCGTCGTCGAGCGCACCTTGCGAGATGTCGTTGCGGGAGGCGGAACGGTAGCTGCCGAGCACGGTATCGGAAAGATCAAGGCCAAGTGGTTGCCGCTCCAGTTCGACGGGACTCAGCAGCGGATGCTTCGCGCCATCAAGCGTGAACTGGATCCCCTCGGCCTGATGGCGCCCGGGAACATTCTCGCCAGCTGATTCGCGGCTCACCACAGCGATCGGCGGCCCGCCTCGGATCGGCCATGGCAGGTCCCCTTCAACGGATGCAGCTGCAATGAGCCACACACCCCGAGATTACCTGCTGCGCCAGCTCGACCTGGCGTGGATGCTTGCGAGCTACCACCTCGATACACTGACCACTGACGAGTGCCTCTGGCATCCGACCGGACATGGCATGCATCTCCGGCAGGACGAAGGTGGGCGCTGGGCGGTGGACTGGCCGGAGCGCGAAGAGTATGACATCGGTCCGCCAAGTGCCGGCTGGGTCACGTGGCACATGCTGTTCTGGTGGTCAATGGTGCTCGATTACTCCTTCGGGAACGGAACGCTTCGCCGGGAGGATGTTCGCTGGCCCGGCAGCGCGGACGAGGTGCGCGCGCAGCTGGGGCGGCATTACCGCACCTGGCGCGAGCGAATCGAAGCGCTGTCTGATCGCGAAATCACCTCTTCGGAACGGACGCGGTGGCCGTTTCCCGATCGCCCCTTCGGCGACGTCGTGGCCTGGGCGACGATCGAACTGACCAAGAATGCGGCCGAGCTTGGCTATGCGCGCTTCCTCTATGGTGCTCGGGGCCGCTGACGGGCGTACCCGGCTGCCCTAGGCGAACGAGGTCGCCGCTCGTAACTTTGCAGGCATCTTCCTTTACGAGGGGCGCAACATGCTTCGAGCCATTCTTGTCGGTGCGGTCGGGTTGGCCGCCGTATCGGTTTCCCTGTCTGCGCAGGCATTCGAGGGCACCATCGTGACACAGTATTTCGATCGCGGCAAGGCCTCTATGGAAGTCGTGACGAGCCACAAGGGTGACAAGTCGCGTATCGACATGAAGGCGGGTCAGGAGTCCGGGTATTCCGTGCTCGACCTGCGGGCGGGGTCGATGACGATGGTGATGCCGTCCCAGAAGATGTATATGGTCACGTCCTTCAAGGGCGCCGCAGTCGGCGACGACACGCCTGACAACACCAAGTTGCCGAAGATCGAACCGACCGGTCAGAGCGAGACGATTGCCGGGCATCGCTGCGAGCACTACCTGGTGACGTCGGACGACGCTGTCATGGATATCTGTGCGGCCAAGGGCCTGGGCTTTTTCGGCATGTCCGGTCAGGGCGGCGGGCAGATGGGGCGTGGTCCAGGGTCATCGGTTCCGCTTCAGTACCGACAGCTCGCCGAGCATTTCAAAGACGGCTTCCAGCCGCTCAAGATCGAACAGATCAAGGGCTCCAAGCGCGAGCTGGTGATGGAGGTGAGGTCGGTCGAGAAGAAGTCGCTCGCTGCCGATCTGTTCGAGGTCCCGGCTGGCTACAGGAAGATGGATATGGGGGGCCTGCCCGGTCGAATTCCCGGAATGCCGCGGCGTCCGTAGTCGATCAACCAAGGAGGGGTAGAGGTGATCCGTTCCGTTCGCAGGGCCTGGTGTGGGGTGATGCTGTTGGCGGCGGGGCCGATTGCCGTGTCAGCGCAAGGGGCGCGAGATTTCGTCTCCGTCGACGCCCCCGTCGTTGCGCTGACCAACGTCAAAGTGGTCGACGGCACCGGAGCGGCGCCACGCGATGATCAGACCATCCTGATCGAGCGTGGCAGGATTAGCTGGGTTGGCGCGAGTGGCTCGGCCAAGATCCCGGCCAACGCGCGCGTGCTCGCCTTGCCCGGCCATACCGTCATTCCCGGCATGGTTGGCCTCCACGATCACACGTTCTACGGAGGCGGCGGGTGGCCGTTCGTGCACCAGCCGGTCAGTGCGCCTCGACTCTACCTTGCGTCGGGTGTCACCACGATTCGCACCACCGGAACCAATGCACCCTATCAGGATCTGATCCTCAAGCGCGCCATCGAGAGCGGCGCCGAGGCGGGTCCGAGGATGTACCTGACCGGGCCGTATATCACGGGCCCGGGGGGCAATCATGGAATCATGCATGAGGTCAGCACGCCTGAGGCCGCTCGGCGCATCGCAGCGTACTGGGCTGCTGAGGGAGCGAGCTGGCTCAAGGTGTATGACCGGATTTCCAGGGCGGAACTCAAGGCACTGGTTGAGGAAGCGCACAAGCACGGCGTCAAAGTGACCGGGCATCTCTGCTCGGTGGGCTACCGCGAGGCAGTGGCAGCCGGGATGGATGCCGTCGAGCATGGCCTCTATGCCAACCAGGAGTACGATCCCGCCAAGCGTCCGGACCAGTGCCCGGGTGTGAAGATGAGCGTGTTCGAAGCGCTCGACATCAACGGCGATGCGGTCCGCGCGACGTTCAAGGATATGATCGCCAACAAGGTCGCCATGACGTCGACGGTGGTGATCTTCGAGGGCCTGATGGTCGGGCGGCCTCCCATCGAGCAGCGCACCATGGACGCGCTCTATCCTCCGGCAAAGGAGGCGTATCTCCGGGCGCGGGAGGCGCTGGGATCACCGGAAGGTCGGGCCGCTGCGGTAACCGATGCAGGCTTCAAGAAGCTGCTCGAGTACGAGCTTGCGTTTGTGCGCGCCGGTGGTCTGCTTGGTGCTGGGGTCGATCCGACCGGCATCGGTGGCATTCTCGCCGGGTTCGGCAACCAGCGGAACTACGAACTATTTCTGGAGGGCGGCTTCACGCCGGTCGAAGCCATTCAGGTCATGACGGCCAACGGGGCCAAGATCCTGGGCGCGGACGCCGAGTATGGTACGATTTCACCGGGGAAGTATGCCGACCTGGTGGTCCTGAATGGTGATCCGATTGCTCGTCCTGCAGAGATCCGGAACGTCACCCTCGTTTTCCGTGAGGGGATCGGCTACGACTCGGCGAAGCTGATCGCGTCGGTGAAGGGAACGGTGGGATTGCGCTAGGAGGGCCCGTGAGCGGATCAGGTCGGGTATGGACGGCCGTGATCATGGTGCTGCTAACGGCTGGGCCGGTATGTGCGCAGGGAGGGTTGACGGGGCGCGTGGTCGGCGGCAGTCCCGTCACTCCCCTGGCCGGCGTGGAGGTCGAGATTCGGGGCACCTCGCTGCGGACGACGACCGATAGCGCCGGCGATTTTCGGATCGACGACGTCGGACCGGGGCAGCACGTCGCACTCTTCCGTCGGATCGGATTCCAGCCGGCGGAACGGCGTGTCTCGATCGGCTCCGGCGAGACGACGCATCTCCGCGTAGAACTCATGGCAGCGGCGGTCGTGCTTGACTCGGTCACCGTCGAGGCGGAATCCGTCGAACGGCTCAATCCCCGCATGGCGGGGTTCACGGAGCGGCGCAAGCTGGGCGTCGGACGATTCCTCGATTACCGCGAGATGACGGAGCGGCAAGGGCGCGACATCGAGAGTTTGCTGCGGGAGCTCAAGGTGCCGTTCCTGCGCAACCAGCGAGGACGATTTGCCGGCGAGAAACGGGGTCCATCGTCGCTGCAGCGGGGTGCCGAGCAGTGCCTGACCAAGGTGATGATCGACGGCATCGTCGTGACCAGCACGTTGCTTCGTCATGAGTCCGATGTCTTCTACCTGCATCAGTATCCACACCCGCGCAGCCTCGCCGCCGTCGAATATTATCGTGGCGCGGGCCAGATTCCGCTCGAGTTCCAGACGGATGAATCGCAGTGTGGGATGATTGTCATCTGGACGCGAATGCGGTAGGACTCTGCCCGCTGCGTTCATGGCAATAACCCGGGCTTTCCGCGAAGGGGGCTTGCCATTCTTCGGGTTGATACGGGAACGGTCCGTCTGCGAGAGGCAATGGAGATGGGGGATTGTCGGGAGCGGTGTCGATGTCGGTGCTGACCCCGGCGCGGGTTGGATGGATTGCGGTTTGCTGCGTCGTCGCGCTCTGGTGGGAGCCGGTTCACGGGCAGGCCGTTTTGACCGGCCGGGTTGCCGGTGGGACGCCGATCGGCCCTCTTCTCGGTGCGCTGGTTGAAATTCGGGGGCTCGAGCTCGGTGCCATCACCGATTCGACCGGTCAATTCCGGATCGATGGCATTCGGCCGGGCCAGCATGAGGTTCTGGTTCGGCGGATCGGATATCGTCCGCTGCGGCAGCGGATTCGCTTCGGAGCAGATGAGGTTGTGCGCGTCGGGTTCCGCCTCGAGGAGATTCCGATCGTTCTCGATTCTGTCACAGTTCGCGCCGACGACTTGACTTGGCCCAATCCGATGATGGCTGGCTTCGAGCAGCGATTGAAGCTTGGGCTCGGCAGGTTCCTCGATCACTATCAGCTGATGGAGAAGGAGGGGCAGAGCCTCGAAAGCACCCTGCGAGAGCTTGGGGTACCGATCGAATATGGACGGCGTGGAGCCTATGCGGCCGAGTCGCGAGGGTCGTCGAGCATGCAGCAGAGGACGTGTCCGGCACGAGTCATTCTCGATGGTGCACTGCTCAACTGGACGCGTGACACGCTTTACCTGCGAGACCTGCCGCCGGTCAGGCTCGTGGCCGGAGTCGAATACTATCGCGGTTCGGCCCAGATCCCGCTGATGTTCCAGACCGACGGCGGCATGTGCGGTGTGCTGGTAATCTGGACCCGGCTTCGGTAAACGCTCCCCCGTAGTTCCCGTGTTCGAATCAATGGCTTGCTGCTGTGGCGGTCAGGTTCGGGGGGTGCCCCCACGGACGGCGGTCGAATCAGAAGCGAGCCGGCGTTCCCGGGCTCCGGATCTGCCTGGGAATCGCGAGGCCGTCGATCAGCGCCGGAAGGCAGCGCAGTTTCTGGGTGTCGTCACGCTACTCTACGCTGGCTCGGCCAGGCTGCTTGGCAACCAGGCACGGAGGGGGAACGAACGAAACGGGGCGCAGACGGATTTGTCTGCGCCCCGCCCGTCATTTCTGGGCCTATTCGCCTGCGTTGGCTGAGCCTCCGCGTCCTGCCTTGAGATCGTTCCAATGCAGGATCGCATTGAAACCGAGGAAGAAGGTTCCGTGGGTCTGCCAGCGCCAGAACGGGCGGATCCCGAACATCACGACGTGCCCGTTGCCGACCGGGGCATCGATGACCTGGGCCCGGTTGGAGAGGTACTGGCCGTTGGCCAGCGTACCTGACAGAAGCATGTCGTTCGGGTTGGTCGGGAACCGCATCACGACGCGCGGGTCGGCCGACTCCGTGCTGAGTCCGAGCTGACGGGCCATTTGCCGGAACTGTGCTACCTGCTCGTCCTGACCGGGCCCGGTCCGTGGCGCCCCGGTTTGCGAGGCCGAGTCGGTGATCCAGGGCGAGAGCGTGAGGCGTGACGCCATCGGGGTGACGTTCTGGCCCGGGCCGCTGTTGGCGCCGCTGAAGACGGCAGCCAGTGCGGAGGCACCGCCGCCACCGGTGCTCAGCACAGGCGCCTGGTTGAAGTAGACCGGCAGCTGGGCATCGAAGCCGTACGCGATCGGACTGGTCCGATCGGCAACGATGCCGCGCATGATCGAGCCGCGGACGAACAGGTCGGCAGGCTCTTCGACGGTAATACCGGAGGTCAGCCCGAACGCCGGGAAGATGGTCGAGGTGGCGCCTTCGACGATCAGGGTGCCGCCCTCGCGCACGAACTTGGCCAACTCTGCGAGGCCTTCCAGGCCCATGCCGCCCCGGATGTCGTCGCTCTGATCGTTGACGCCCAGGTTCGGGGTCTTGTCCGTCCGACGGTACGGCAATGGGCGGTCGTCGTTCTTGGCGATGCCGTTGATCTGAGCCACCGGGGTGCCGCCGACGTGCGGGTAGATGATCACGTCGTACTTGCTCCGCAGATTGCCCTCACGGAGTTTCTGATCGGCAAAGTAGGTATAGGGGACTTCGTAGGTGTCGAGCGCGGCCCGGATCCAGCCTTCATCCTGCGTCCGTTGCCAGGCGTGAACGTACCCGATCCGCGGCAGGTCCATGGCGTGGGTCTTGACCGTCGGGGCCGAGGCCATGGCGTAGCCGGTCAGGCCCAGGTCGGTCAGGGTCTTGCCGAGCGCAGCCAGGTCTGCATTGCGGATGATGAAGGCCCCGGCGCGGAATTGACGCCCGCCCGCGGAGAAACCTTCCTGCGCAGCGTCCATCGCCACGTCGGCATGCCGATACCGGAAGGTCATCAGGTTGTTGTCGGTCGTGTGGTCGACCACCACGACGCTGCCGCTGCCCTCGATCCCGCCAGCGGCGCGCGACTCGCTCGTTACCGGCGTCATCGGTTGCGACAGGATGCTCTTGTCGCTGACCGCGGTGATCACCACGTTCCGCATCAGCGGGAAAGTCCAGCCGGTGTCATCGTACGGGCGCGGATTCTCGGGCGGGAAGTTCTGGACCGAAAAGTACATATCGGCCAGCGTGTGGTACGGCTGGTCGCCGCGGATGATGAAGTCGCCGGGCTGCACGTTCACCCTGCCGGCCGTGAATGCGCTGGTGGCACGGTGGATCTCGAGTCCCTGTCGCCAGAGTTCATTGATGGCAGCCACTGCGTCGGCTTTGCGGCGCTGATTCGCGGGCACGACCCAGGCGTGGTTCGGCCCGTTGCGGCCTTTGTCGACCGCCCGCTTGTTCTTGATCCAGTAGTTCTCGAGATACATCTCGCGGTTCTTGGCCACGTGATTCAGGACCACCAGCAACGCCGACTGCTGAATGTTGGCGTTGTTACGGGGGCCCCAGGCAATCGACGGGAGCGGCGGGTTGCCGCGGAACCACTCTCGGCTGGTGCGCGCGGGCGGATTCCGGACGGTGTTCGTGTCAGGCCCGTAGCTCTGGACCTCGTAGAACCGGCCGATGGCGTTGTGGCTGTGCGCCAGGAAGAAGAGGTAGTTGGGTACCCACCCGTCGTAGAATCCGTAGGTCCAGACGCCAGGAACGCCCCGCTTGGTGAGCTCGACGACCTCTGTTTTCGACATCAGCCACCATTCGTCGATCGTGATCGGGTCGATCGACTCGTTGTAGGGGCCGGTGCCGGTCGAGGCGTAGAGGTAGGGAACCGACTCGTGCAGGTCGTGCATCACGGTCGGTTTCCAGTGGAGCAGGAACTTGGTCGAGTTCCGCGTCAGGGCCAGAAACTGTCCCATGCCGTCGCGGTTGTTGTCATGGGCGACATACTTGCCCCAATACATCAGCGGCAGACGCTGCGCGCCAGCCGGCAGCGCCTTGTTGTAGTAGTAGGTGTCGACCTGCTTGTCGCGGCCGTCCGGTTCGAGAACGGGGGTGATGAACGTCACCACGTTCTCGCGGATCGTCTTGACGTACGGCGTTTCCGTAACGGCCAGCCGATAGGCCAGCTCCATCACGACTTCGGGACCGCCGGTCTCGGGCGAATGGAGGCCGGTGGTGATCCAGTAGAACGGCTTGGCCGAGCCGATCAGGCGTCGGGCTTCGGCCTCTGTCGTCTTGCGCGGGTCGGTGAGCTGGTTCAGCATGCCCCGGTACTTCTCGAGCTGCTTGATCGTGGCGGCGTCGGACACGGCCAGCACGATCATATCGCGCCCTTCCTCGGACTTCCCGATGTTCCAGACGGCGACTCGGTCGGAGGCGTCGGCCAGGGCCCTGAAGTACCGGTAGATGTCCTTGGTGTAGGTCAGCTCACCGGGGGTGCCGACGATCCGGCCCAGAAACTTGAGCGGGGTCGGGACGGTTGCGGACGCGGGCATCGGGTCGACCAGTTCGGTCGTGATCCTGGGGTCGCGCAGGTACTCCCGCATCAGGCGGGTGTACTCCTGATCGACGGCCTGACCAGACGCCTTGGTTGCCCCGCCCATGGCAACGGCGGCCAGGATGGCAAGGCGAATCCAGGGGGCAAAACGAGACATACCGGTTCCTCGGGTGAGGCGGGGCTTGAACAATCGACTCTGAAGGGAACGGGCCAACGGGCCCATCCTAATTATACGTTGCCGGACCCCCGACCGTTGAGGCGGTCGGGCGGCTACTTTTGCAGCCATGCATCCACATGAACCGATCCTCATCGTCGGGGCGGGGCCGATCGGGCTGGCCACGGCAATTGCCGCCAAACGGCGAGGGTTCAACCCGGCCGTCATCGATGCCGGGGCGATTGCCGAATCGATCGTCCGCTATCCCAACGGGATGTCGTTCTTTACGACCCCGGAGCGGCTCGAGATCGGGAATCATCCGATCGTCACGTCCGGCGCCAAACCAACGCGGGAAGATGCCCTGATGTACTATCGTGGCGTGGCCCGGGTGGAGGGTCTTCGGATCCACCCGTACACTCGCCTGGTTGGGGCGCAGCGGCGTGAGGGCGCCATCCACTGTGTCCTGGAGCGAACGTTAGGCGAGAAGCGACCGGAGCTGGTGGTGGCTGAGCGTCTGGTGCTCGCGACCGGGTATTTCGGGCATCCCAACCGGCTCGAGGTTCCCGGCGAGGACCTGCCGCACGTGACCCATTACCCCGAGGAGGCCCATCCGCTGGCCGGTCTCGATGTCGTGATCGTCGGCGCCAAAAACTCGGCGATCGAGCTGGCGCTGGCCGCGTTTCGGGTCGGGGCGAGAGTGACGGTGGTGTGCCGCGGCCCCGAGCTCAAGCCGAGTGTCAAGTACTGGTTGCGCCCGGATTTCCTGAACCGGGTCAAAGCCGGCGAAATCGCGGTTCACTGGAATACCACGGTAGCCGCCATCACGCGGCAGCAGGTGAGCATTCGCGGGCCCGAGGGCGAGGGGGGGCTCGCTGCGGACCGCGTGTTCCTGCTGACCGGCTATCGACCTGACTTTGAGCTGCTGCAGCGGATTGGCATCCTGCTCGACCCTGAGACGGGTCGCCCGTCGCACGACCCGACCACGCTCGAGACCAACGTGCCGGGGGTGTACCTCGCGGGGAGTCTGACGGCGGGGAAATTCATTTCCGAGGTGTTCATCGAAAACGGCCGCTACGACGGCGAGAAGATTTTTGGTGATCCGACGTCACGGACGCGGGCAGGCCAGGCGGCCGATGCGATTTATCGGCCGCTTGGCGAGTAGCGCAGGTTTACTGTGCTGATACCAGTTGGACCCGGAAGACCAAAATGGCATTCGGAGGAATCGGGCCGCTGCCGGACCTGCCGTAGCCGAGTGAAGGGGGAATGATCAGTTGGCGTTCGCCCCCGACCGCCATGCCGCGCACACCCTCGTCGAACCCCGGAACGACCTCTCCCAGGCCAACGCGGAAGCTGAGCAGGGCCCGACCGACGTTGGAGTCGAACTGCGTGCCGTTGACCAGCCAGCCGGTGTAGATCACCCCGACCTGCCGACCGATGGTTGCCGTCGTTCCGCTGCCGACCGTCAGGTCCCGCCAGTAGAGGCCCGTTCCCGTCACGGTCATGGCGCTCAGGTCCACGCCGAGCGAGGGCGCAAAGGTCGTGGTGGCAATATCCGGATCGTCGGGACCGGAGGAGTCGGAGCCGCAGGAAGCGGCTCCGAGCGTCAGGGTCAATGCCATCAGGATACGGGTCTGTCGTATCGAGTGCAATCGAATCATTCTGAAACCGGCTTGCTTTCGGTTGGTGCGGCGCTGCGCACGTACTTGTCGAGCCAGGCGGACCAGCGGGCCCAAAGATCGAGGAGGGTTTCTCGGGTGGCCGGGCCGTGGTCCTCGAAGGGATAGAGGTAGAGTGAGGTGACCTTGCCCAGTCCGTTCAGCGCATGAAACAGCCTGGGCGAGTTGGACAGCTCGGTTCCTACGTTCTGATCGCTCATGCCGTGGTACATCAGGAGGGCGCCCGTCAGGTTGTTGACGTGCAGGATGGGGGACATGCTGAGATAGGTGTCCCGTGATTCCCAGAGGGTGCGCCGTTCGGTCTGGAAGGCCAGCGGGGTCAGCGTTCGGTTGTAGTTCCCGTTGCCCGCGATACCGGCCTTGAAGAATGGCGTGTGCGACATGGCGTTGACGGTCGAGAACGCTCCATAGCTGTGCCCGCCGATGCCCAGCCTGGTCCGGTCGACCAGGCCGCGCCGATCGACTTCGTCGATCACGGCCGCGAGGTTGTTGCGAAGATCATTCTCGTAGTTGTTGTTCTGCTGCCCAGCCGATCCGACGATCGGGGCATCGGGTTCGACGACGGCATAGCCGAGCCGGACCAGGTACTGGATGGATCGGGGGTTGAAGCTCGGGAACTCGTTCTTGTTGAAGGTCCGGGCACCCCGATCGTACTCATCCTGGCCGGTAAACTCGCGCGGATAGAACCAGAACATGGCCGGAAGCCGCGTACCGGGCTGATAGCCCGGGGGTAGTGTGACATTGACCTTGAACTTGAACCCGTCCGGTCGCTCCACGATGAAGCTTTCGCGGGGCGCGTTGGTCAGGTCCGGGGTGTAGTCGATGTTCCGGGTGATCTGGGTCAGCTCGTCGCCGTTGCGCAGGAAGGCCTGGGGAACGGCTGTCGACGATTCGCGGGACACCACCAGGCGTCGCGCTTCGATGTCATGCGTAGCGATCACGCGTTCGAACACGCCGGCGTTGTCGCTCTCAAAGACGCGGGTCTTCCTACCGTCGCGGATGTTGACGCGGTCGATGTAGCTGCGCGGTCCGGCGGCCTGCGGGTTCTTGTCGTACGCCAAGCCGTAGTAGTAGGCGCTCGCTCCGTCGGATGAAACCTCGACGACTCGCGCTCCTCGCGGGCCGCCGCCGAACTGAAAGGCAAAGGGATTCGGTGCCTGCACGGCGCTCCCGGCCAGAATCAAGTTGCCCGGATTGCCATAGACGTCATCGGTCCTGTATCTGGCCAGGGTGACCTTCTTGTCGGGTTCCGCGAGGGCTACCGCATACTCGTGCACATTCTGTCCGGTTCGCTCCGTAGCAAACAGCACCGTGTGGTCGGGTGAGAAGCGGTGATTGGTGATGCGACCCGTGGTGGAGTAGATCACCGAGATGCTGGTGCTGTCGAACGGCGCGGGCCAGAGCATGACGCGATCGCGTCGCCGGGCGGGCGAGCCGTCCTCCTCGTTTCGGGCGCCGTCGGCGCCGGCAGCGGCTGGCTCCTGTTCCAGGAAGGACAGGCCCTTGCCATCTGCCCGCCAGGCGACTTCCCGGCGCCGGATGTTGCCGTCGCCGCCACCCACGCCGGGTGCGGACGGGGTTCGAGTGGTATCGACGCCGAGATTGAGGGGCTGGCGGTCGATGGTGGCAAGCACCGCGCCATCCGTGCTCCAGATCTCGTCCACGGTACCGAAACTCGACACCGGTACGACGTAGGAGAATGGCTCCACCATTCGGATGACCCGGAGGTAGGGGCCGCCCGAGCCGGCCTCGACGGTTCGGATCATTGCCGGCGTGCCGACCATGGTCACGGCGCGACTGGCAACATCGATCAGGGCAAGCTGGCCGGTGGTATGCCATGCGAGCAGGGCCTGATCGGTCGGGGTCGCCATCAGGCTCTGGTAGGTGCGGAGCAGGTTCTTGTCCTTCTCTTCGGCCAGCTTGACCTGGGGTCCGGTCGGGACTCGGGGTGCGGTCGGCCGGGTGCCGCGGTTTGCCGGGATCAGGACCGTCGCGATGCGACGGCTATCGCTGGTCCAGCTCACCTCGGTCAGCAGCGTGGCGAGCACGGGCGTGCGGGTGACCTGGCGGGCTCGACCCGTCGCCGCGTCGGCGACCCAGAGATGGGTGGCGTCGGTGGTGTGCAGGTAGAATGCGAGGTGGCGGCCGTCGGGACTCCAGGTCGGGTTGGAAACCCGAGACCCGGCCGGGGTCTCAATCCGGGTAATGCTGCCGTCAGCTGCCGAGACGAGGTCGAGGCGTACCGAGTTCCGGAGGGTCAGGTTGCGGTTCCGGTTGGCGGCGACGTCGATGAAGAGGCCCCCGAGCTCGTCGTACGGCTTCGCGAAGATGTCCATGCCGACCGGGCCGTCACCCACTTCATGAACGAAGCGCAGCTTATCCGGACTCGGGTTGGCCGGCGAAATGTTGAGGTATCGCGGAGCAAGCACGGCTGCGCTGACGGAGTCGGGGGGCACCGCGAAGCGTTCGGACTGGATGACCTCATCCGTCGAGGTTGGCTTCCCGGCAGTCGGTGCCTGGGCGGTTGCGGGCCCTGCGATCGCAGCGAGCAGCAACAGGACCCGCAAGGGGCGGGGCCGAAGTTCAGACATGAGATTCTCCGATGGCGTGGGCGGTCGAACCAGTAACTTACAGCCGAGTCGGGCGGGGGCCCAAACCCAGGTCTTCGAAGCGGCCGAGGCGGCCCGTATCGTGCAGGTGAGGGGCTGGTCCCGGGCGGTTGCCGGGGGCATGATTGTGGTGGGTGGGGTAGCCTCGCCCGAGAACGCCTGAAACGAGCAGAGTATGCGAGGGCCCGTGACCACATTTCCGACGCGCCTCGAGGGGCTCTTTACCAGCGGGAAGCAGCTGCCGACCTTACCGAGTCTGGTGCTCGAGGTTCAGCGCGCCCTGGCCAATGAGATGTCCGGGCTTCGCGACATCGGGTCGATCATCGAGCGCGATCCGGCCCTGACGGCCCGGGTGCTTCGGGTGGCCAACTCGGCCGCGTTTTCGCGGGGTGAACCGATCACGACGGTACGGACGGCGATCGGGCAGCTGGGCATCGCCAACGTGCGTGCCTTGTGCCTTACCGTGGGGATCGTGCGTGCGTTCGGACAGAATGCCGGGGGGCTCGATCACACCCGCTACTGGGAACATTCGGCAGCGGTTGGGCTGGTCGCGGAGCGGCTTGCCGGGCTGAGTCGTCGTTACGGATCCGTCGAAGGGGGCGAGGCGTATACGGCGGGCCTGCTCCATGATGTCGGGCTCCTGATCGAAGACCAGTTTTTCAGCAGCGACTTCGCACAGGTGCAGGCGGCCGCTGATGCGGATATGGTGCCCAGGTACCAGGTTGAGGTTGAACTGCTCGGGATGGATCACGGCGCCATTGGCGGTCGGATGCTCGAGCGATGGTCGCTGCCCTCGGTCGTACAATGGTCCGTGATCAGTCACCACCGTCTTGATGCTGCCCCTGCGGATGCAGCGGCGCTGGCTGCGGTCGTCTGGGGCGCTGAAGCGCTCTGCACCGCGGCCGGGCTCGAGTTGGCTCAGGAAGGGCATGCCGAAGTATCTCCGGCTGAGGTGTTCGATCGACTGGACCTCGATCCAGACTCTCGCGAAACATTCCTGGCGGAAGTCGGTGCTATCGGAGTCCGCGCGCGGCAGTTTACTGCCTAGGCCGCTCTCGGCGCGGTCTGCCAAGCCAACTGGGGCAGCCCGTGTCGACGGCTCGGACCATCGGTATCGCTGCCGGGTGTACGGAGGCCGTTCCTCGAGGATTCCGATTCCGCTGCGAGGACAGCTTCGAGCTCGCCATCGTCGTCGCCGCAATCAGCGCGCGGTGGTGGTCTGCTGGATTGCTGCGCTGATCCGCTCGGCAAGGGCGCTGGTGGCGTTGTCCGGTGCGGCGCCGAGCTCGTGCTGCAGCAGGTCAGCAAACTGGCGGTAGGTCGCTAGTGCCTGGTCCGCATGGCCCTGATCGGCCCGGCAGCGGATCAGCCACCGCCAGGCGTCCTCATTGAGCGGATCCTGAGCAATGATCCGCCGCGCCGCCTCGATGGCAGCCTCCACCTTCCCGCGCAGATGGTACCGGCCGACCAGTGCCAGTTGCCCGTCGACATAGAGACGCTGAAGCCGCTGAGCCACCCCGTGGCGCCAGGGTCCGGCGGGTTCTCTGGCGAGGAATTCACCGTGATAGCGGCTCAGCACCTCGGCCAAGCGGGCGGCGTTGCCGTCGTCGAGCTCGGATGAAAGGCTGGCGACCCCGGATTCCAGCTCGTTGGCGTCGAAAGCCACGCTGAGCGCCGGGTCGAGGCGGTAGCGGTCCTGATCGACCGCAATCCAGTCGCTCTCACCGAGCGCCTTGCGGAGCCGATGCATCGTCACATGGAAATTGTTGCGAACCTGGGCCGCCGATGCCTCGGGCCAGATGGCAGCACCAACCTGTTCTCGCGAGACGCCGGCCGGGTGCAGCGCGAGGAATGCCAGCAGTTCGCGCGGCCGGGCCGATCCCCACGCCGACGGCGCGACCTCGCGGCCGCGAACGACTGCGCGAAACGTGCCCAGCGTTTGGATCACCAGATCGGGAGCGGCCTCCGGATCAGAGCCGGTGGCGCCGGCAACGGCGAGGTGGGGCGTCTCGCTGTCGCCAGATAGCTTCGCGACACGGCGGGCGAGTCGCACCGCGTCCCTGAGTTCCAAACTGTGCCCCTGCTGCCAGAACTCCGCGGTGGCATCGCCGAGCGAGGTATGCAAATGCGCTACCGCAGCCTGGTAGTCGGCCACTTCCCCGGTTGCGTGGGGAATGGCATACCGGTCCCGCAGCTGTTCCGCTGCACCAAGGAGCACGGCGGCATCGGGACCGTTGCCGAGCATGCCCGCCGCGATGCCGACTCCTTCGAGGCCTCGGACCATGCCCCAGCGGTCGTCGATGGCCTCGTGGATGGACAGGCTGTCGCCGTAGTGTTGCATCGCGTCGTGCGGCTTGCGTTCGGCAAGGTCGATGCTGCCGAGCATGGCCATGGGGTAGGCAATCGCCGACTTGTGATCGATGACCCGGCCGTTGTTGCCGGCCTCGATGAAGGCTGCGCGAGCGCCGGCCAGGTCGCCGAGGTGTTGCGCAGCAAGCCCACGCCAGAAATGCAGCAGGGAATGAATCACATGTGGCGGCTGCGATGCCAGCATGGCCTCGGCTCGGTCGAGGCGCGGCCCTGCCTCCGTCGGGATGCCCTCGATGATGAACCCCGCGCCCCATGCGACAAGAGCATAGGCCAGGTCGAAGCGGCTGCCGGTCGTCTCCAGGCCCTCGGCGGCCTGAGCCATCAGCGGCGTGATGCCGCTTCGCCAGCCCTGCCAGATGCCGATATGCGCCAGGGCAAGGGAGGCCCGGGCACGCCATTCGACTGCAACCTCATCCGCTCCCGCCAACGCGCCGCTCAGCTGCTTTCGCCCCTCCTCGAACGATCCGCGGGCAAACCAGAACCAATGCAGGGCCCAGCCGAGTCGAAGTGCATATTCGCAGCGATCACCGCGCTCGGCGGCCCACTCGGCAAGGGCCCGATAATTTGGGGTGTCGGCCGTCAGGCGCGCCATGCAGGTCGGGTCAGACGCGCCGCCGAATACATGTGGTGCCGCGGCTTCCGCGCTGGCCAGGAAGTGGGTGGCGTGGCGGTGGCGGGCCGCTTCCCATCCGCCGGTCGCCCGCAGTCGCTCCTCTCCGTACTGGCGAACCGTTTCCAGCAGGCGGTACCGAGTCTCGGTACCGTTCAGGTCGAGCGCGATCAGCGATTTGTCGACCAGGGCCGAGATGCCGTCCAACACCGCTTCCGCAGCGACCTGGTCGGCTGAGACCACCGCCTCGGCCGACTCCAGTGAAAAGGTGCTCGGGAACACGGCGAGGCGCTCGAGCAGGCAGCGCTCGAAGTCGTTGAGCAGCGCAAAACTCCAGTCCAGGGTGCCTCGTAAGGTGCGCTGTCTTGGCAGGGCCGTTCGACTCCCGACGTTGAGCAGGTGCAGCGCGTCCGACAGTCGTTCGGCAATCTGGTCGGGCGTGATGACACGCACCCGGGCGGCCGCGAGCTCGATTGCCAAGGGAATCCCGTCGAGGCGTCGGCAGATGGTTTCGACGGCGGGACGGGTGGCTTCGGTCATCGCAAACCCGGGCGAGACGCTCCGGGCCCGCTCCACGAACAGCAGTGCTGCCTCGACGTCGCCCAGAGGGGGAACCAGCCAGGCGGTTTCGCCCTGGACGCCAAGTGCCTCGCGGCTGGTGGCCAGAATGCTGAGTGAGGCAATGGTGCTGAGCAGGTTTTCGACCAGCAGCGCAACGGCGTCGACCAAGTGCTCACAGTTGTCCAGGACGAGGAGTACGCGCTGGTTGCCGACCACCCGGCGGATCAGGTCAATGGGAGACTGGCCTGCCGTTTCGACCAGCCCAAAGCCGTTGGCAAGTTGCGGAGCTATCAGGGCAGGCTCGGTCAGGGGGGCCAAGTCGATCCAGACGATTCGTTCCCACCCCAGACGGCTGCAGGACACGACCTCGCGGGCAAGTCGCGTCTTGCCGCTTCCACCGGCACCCGTCAGGGTCAGCATGCGATGTGCCGACAGGAGGCTTTCGAGGTCATCCAGTTCACGACTCCGCCCGACAAACCGGGTCAGGGCCGCCGGGACACCGGCGACGACGGGAGGAGGCGAGACCGCGTCGGATGACATGGCTGGTGGTAGCGCTCGCTTGCTTACTATGGCGTGGCCAGGAACTGGACCACCCTGTGAACGGTCTCGTCGACGGGGCCGCCGTACCGGATAATCAAGAAGGGATGCGAGCCTTCCGGCACGCCCGGGTTAGCCACCGCAGCACCGGCGGCCTCAGTTTCCGGACTTGTTTTCGACAGCACGACCACCCGGCGGACCCGGGCCGGCTCGAGCAGCGCAAACCCGAATACGGGTACACCAAACTCGTCCTCGGTCACGATACTGATCGCGTCGAGTCCCAGACCGTCGAGGAAGGTGCTGAGCCATTGCCCGAACTCAGTGCCATTCGGAATCCGCTCCGGGGCAATGACCCGGAATTGGCTGGAAATGGCGGTCAGGATGTCGGCGGGGTATGCCGTGTCCTGGCCATCTCGCTGCAGCAACAGGAGCACCGGTCGGCCGGCGCCCGCGCGGGTGTACTCTGTCAGGTTGGCACCGGCCCGAACGGCAGCGCGAAAGCTCCCGGTCCGGGTGGGCTGCTCTCTGGAATTGTCGGTCATGGTCCGTTGAATGTGGTCCACTCCGCTTACAGGGCGCTTACAGGCTCAGCCAAGGTCTGGCAGGGCGCGGTCGGGGTCGAGGAATGTACCATCTCGTCGAGGGATAAGTGCATATTTCGCAACGAGATAGGCCAGGTCTTCCTGGGGGGATTCGGTCGGGTCGAAGGCAGGCCAGATGCCGATCACTTTGCGGCCCCAGTCGAGGTAGACGGGCAGGATGGCGGCCCCGGAGCGCCGGGCGATCCAGTAGAATCCGGCCTTCCACCGAGCGCCCGGTGTCCGGGTGCCTTCCGGCGTGATTCCCAGGAGGATCTGCGGGCTCCGGTCGAACTCGTCGACGACCTGATCGATCAGACCGGCCGGGGCTTTCCGGTCCACCGCGATACCGCCGAGCCAGTACATCAGCGGGCCCAGAGGAAACCGAAACAGCTCCTTCTTGCCGATGTAGCGCACCCGAAGGTTCCAGGCAAAGACGAGCCCGATGCCAACCAGGAAGTCCCAGTTGGATGAGTGGGGGGCGACTACGGCTACGAGCTTGGTGCGGTCGGGGAGATTGCCTTCGACCCTCCAGCCGAGCGCGCGGAGGATCAGTCTTCCCACCAAGCGTGTCAGGGCGCCGCCGCGGCGTCCAATCGATGCCGGCAGCTGCCGATTGACGTAGCCGCGCTCGACCGTCACGCCACGCCGCGCAGCTTCCGGCCGATTCCGTCGACCTGCTCCATCACGCGCAGCAGGTTGCCGCTCCACAGCTTGGCGATCTGCTCTTCGCTGTAGCCGCGCCGTACCAGTTCAACGGTGACATTGAGCGTTTCGCTGGCGTTGTTCCATCCCTCGACCCCGCCGCCACCGTCGAAATCGGAACTGATGCCGACGTGATCGAGGCCGATCAGCTTGACGGCGTAGTCGATGTGGTCGACGAACTCCGCCACGGTGGCCCGCGGGGGCGGAGGCAGCCGGCGGTTGAGATCGGCCATCCGCTCGCGGAACCGGGTCCGTGCGGGTTCGGGCAGCGCGTTCGGGTTGCCCTGCACGCCGAACTCGGCTCGGAGCGCAGCAAGTGCCTTCTGTCGTTCCGGAGAGTCCTGCTGGCACTTGACGTAGCCATTGAAGGCCACGATCTGAATCACGCCACCGTTGCGGCCCAGGGCACGGAGCTGTTCGTCGTCCATGTTCCGGCTGTGGTCGCAGAGCGCCCGCACGCCCGAGTGCGACGCGATGATCGGGGCGCGGCTCAGGGCGACCGTCTGCATCATCGACTGTTTGGACGGATGCGAGACGTCGATCATGACGCCCCACTTGTTGAGTTCGGCAACCATCTGGCGACCGAGATCCGAGAGGCCGTTGTGCAACCAGACGCCGTCACGCTCGCCGGTGTTGGAATCGGACAGGTGGCTGTGCCCGTTGTGCGCCAGCGAGACGTAGCGCGCACCGCGCGCGGCGAAGCGCTCGACGTTCTTGAGATCAGTGCCCAGCTGGTAGCCGTTCTCGACCCCGATCAGGGCCACCTTCTTGCCGGACGCATAGATCCGACGGACCTCGTCGGCAGTGCGGGCCAAGGCAATCCGATCCGGCGCCAGCTGGGTGACGAGGCGGTCGATCGCGTCGAACTTCTCCATGGCCGCGGCTGTGGCTTTGGCAAACCCCGCCGGGGTGAAGTCCTGGGTCTGGCCGACGTACACAATCAGAAAGACGGCGTCGAGACCTCCTTCTTCCATCGAGGGAAGGTTGACCTGGGTCGGCAGCCGCGTCGCGTAGCTGCGCTCGCGGGTAAAATTGGCCGGATTGATATCGACATGCGTATCCAGCGTGAGGACGCGCTCGTGGATGGCTCGTGCCCTGGAGAGCAGGTCGGCCGGATCCTGGGCAACGGCGTCGGCCGCCTGGAGGGCCAGCACGCTGGCACCCGCTACCACGATTCGTTCGGTTCGTCTCATCATGCTCATAGTGACGCTCGCACCGGAGAAAAAAGAAGGGACACCCGAAAGATGGCGTTGCCTGCGGAGTCGAGAAAGGTCTACAGGATTCGCCGCAGGATCACCACCAGGGCAGAGGCGGCGGCCAGCCCGAGAATGGCAGGGCGGAGGCCGCGTCGGTCGACCAACCCCAAGGCGTTTCGGGACGCCAGATAGCCAAGGATAACGCCGGGGCAGAGGCTCAGGCCGGCGCGGAGTTCGGGCAGCCCGAAACGGCCGATCCAGGCCAGCCCGGCCAGGGACAGGACAGTGCCGACGAGGAAGTAGGCCGAGAGGGTGCCTCGAACTTCCGGCCCGCGTTCGTTCTGGTAGACCAGGGCAATCGGCGGCCCGCCAATCGAAGTCACGGTACCCATCAGGCCTGACAGCATGCCGGCGTGCCAGAGCGTGCCGCGCGTCAGCGGGAGCGAGATTCCGCCGGCCGACATGAGCACAGCGCCGAGCACGATGGCGCCGAACAGCAGGTCCATGCCGTTGGTGGACATCCGATCCATTACGGCGAGCGCGATGCCGATGCCGATGACCCGGCCACCGAGCGACCAGCCCAGGTCGCGGCCCCGAACCGCGTGCCACTCTCTCCGGGTCATCAGCAGGGTGAGCACGGCCGAGGTAAAGAGCATCGGGCCGGGAATCAGCGAGGGGTTGATGAGAACCAGCAGCGGGGCGGCGACCAAAGCCATCCCGAAGCCCAGTGTGGCCTGCAAGAAAGCCCCGACGGACATGACCGCAGTGACTCCGACCCAGAGCAGAAGGGACATTGCGAGCGTGTCAGGGCGCCGGTACGAGGGCCTGATAAACCAGGTTGCGAAAGATGCCGCGGACGTCGACGGCAAGATTGGGCAGGTGCTGGGTCAGGAGGATGGCGATGACTCCTTCGGCGGGGTCGACGAGATAACTGCTCTGGTAGGCCCCACCCCATCCGTAGCTGCCGACCGATTGCGGTGCGGCACCGGCGCCGGTGCGCTCGGTCGTCTGAAATGCCAGGCTGTAGCCGTAGCCGTCACCGGAGTGCATCGTGCCGACCGAGTTGGCGGTCAGCAGGCGAACCGTCGATGGCGCCAGCAGGCGCACGCCGTCGAGTGCCCCGCCGTTCAGCAGCATCTGGAGGAAGCGGCCATAGTCCGGGGCGGTGGACACCAGGCCGGCGCCTCCGGCAAAGCTCCGGCGCGGGCCCTGGACGTAGTGTCCCTGGCCGCGAGCACCTTCGGGCGCCAGGACGATCGACCCGGCGCTGTCGCGATGCACTGCTGCCAGCCGCGCAGCTTTGTCGGTCGGGACGAAGAAATAGGTGTCGTTCATGCCGAGCGGTGCAAAGATGCGGGCCGCAAAGAAGCGGTCGAGCGGCAGACCGGCAACTCGCTCGATGAGGCACCCGGCAATGTCGTTGCCGTAGCCGTAGACGTAGGCCTCGCCTGGCTGGCGGACAAAGGGCAGCGCGCCGAGCCGATCCATGGTATCGCAGATCGGCTCGTCCTTGTCGGCGGTGTACCACCCGAATCCGGCTGCGGGTCCGAGCCCCTGGGCCTGGTAGAGCGGAGCGACCAGCGGATCGGTGCCGTAGGAAATGCCCGAGGTATGGGTCAGCAAGTCGCGAATGGTGATCGGGCGTCGGGCGGGAACGATGGCGCGTCCGGTGTCCGTCGCGACCGCGACCGTGGTCCGGGCAAAGCTGGGCAGGTAGCGTGACACCGGGTCGGCCAGGGTCAGCCGCCCCTCCTCGACCAGGAGCATCACCCCGACGGCGGTGATTGCCTTGGTCTGCGACGCAATCCGGAAGAGGGCGTCGTGCTCCAGGCGGCGCCCGGCCGGCTTGTCGGCCCAGCCGTACGCGCCGCGATGGACCGCGACGCCGTCATGCAGGATCAGGGTAACGGCGCCTGCCATGGCGCCGCGATCGACCAGGTCAGCCATTGCTCGGTCGATCCGCGCCAGTCGCTCGGGGTCGAATCGGTGCGGTTGTTGCGCACTAACCGGAGATGGCCGACCGGCAATCAGGGTGGTGCCGACGACGACCGGCCCGAACCAGCGCAGCAAGCAGGTCACGACGCCGGGCGGCTCGCTTTGATCAACTCGGCCACCCGGGTGAGCTTGACTCGCGGCCGGCCGGCCGTCTTGCCTGCCGCAGTTTCTGCCTCGTTGATCCGCTGCCAGTCCTTCCAGGTGATCAACTCGCTCTGGCGTGATGCCAGCAGCCCGTCGATCGCGGCGCCCGACGCGGAGACAGGCACCGGAAGCACGTCGTTTCGGGCGTCCGCGAGGATAGCCTCGGCGGTTTCGGCCGCGTCCGGCTTGTTGGTGCCGATCACGCCGCTGGGCCCGCGCTTGATCCAGCCGGCGACGTAAAGGCCGCTCAGCGGCTGTCCCGTCGCGGGGTCCGTGACCCGACCCTTGGCGTTCGGAACCGTGCCCCGGCGTTCATCGAAGGGCAGGCCAGCGATCGGCTTGCCCCGGTAGCCGACCGAGCGGAACACCAGCCCGACCGGGATTTCCTCCACCTCACCCGTTGGTTCCGCGACCAGGGCTCCGTCGCGCTCGACGAGACGGTTCCTGCCGACCCGAATCGCCCCGACTCGACCGGTGCCGTCGTCGACCAGTTCGAGCGGCGAGACCAGAAAGCGGAGCGTCAGGCAACGGCTTTTGCCGGTCCGGCTTCGGGTTGCCAGCTCGTTCAGGACCTCGATCTTGCGGCGCTCACTTGGATCTTCGATTGCCGCAAACTGGGCCGCACTGAGCGGATCGAGGGTCACCTCTTCCGGAAGCGCAACGGCGTCGGCATGTTCGAGCTCGCCGAGTTCTTTGACTTCCGGGGTGGTGAAGGCGGCCTGGACCGGCCCGCGGCGACCGAGCAGCAGGACTTCCTTGATCCTGCTCTGCCGCAGCGCGTCGACCGCATGGTCGGCCATGTCGGTCCGCCCCAACTCGTCGGCCGAGCGGCAGAGAATGCGGGCCACGTCGACGGCGACGTTGCCGACTCCGATCACAGCGACCCGCTCGGCGCTCAGGTCGAACTGGCGATCCCGATAGTCAGGATGCCCATTGTACCAGGCTACCAGCTCGGTCGCTGCGTGGCTGCCGGCCAGATCCTCGCCCGGAATGCCCATCCGACGGTCTGACTGGGCGCCCGTGGTAAAGGCGACGGCGTGGTAGTGCTGTTGGAGTTCGCCGAGGGTGACCGTCGTGCCAACCTCGACGTTGCCGTAGTAGCGAAAGCCAGGTCGTGCCGAAACCTTGTCAAAGGCCCGGGTAACCAGCTTGATCTTCTCGTGGTCGGGGGCAACACCGAAGCGGACCAGCCCGTATGGCACCGGCAGCCGCTCGAACATGTCGACGGCTACTGGGACGTCCGGCTGCGAGAGCAGCTTGTCGGCCAGAAAGAATCCGGCTGGGCCGGCGCCGATGACGGCAACCCGCAGAGGCGATGATGGTGTCATGGAGGTCACGATCTGCGAATATAACGTCGGCCGATCGGCCGGGTCAGGCTGGCGGACCGGGTCAGGGAACTCATGAGGACGCCGGTGCGTTCTGCCGTCGTCGGCGGGGCCTTTCTGATGGCGACCTCCGCCATCGGGCCCGGATTTCTGACCCAGACGGCCGTCTTCACACGCGATCTCGGCGCGAGCTTTGGTTTTGCCATCCTGGTGTCTGTCGTCTTCGACCTGGCGGCCCAGCTGCTCATCTGGCGGGTACTGATCGGGGCAGGCGAGCCGGCGCCACGGGTGGCCGACCGGGTCTGGCCGGGGCTCGGGTCGCTGCTGAGCGGCCTGGTGGCTCTGGGCGGGCTGGCGTTCAACATCGGGAACGTTGCCGGGGCAGGGTTGGGCCTGCATGCCCTGACCGGGATCGATATTCGGCTTGGCGCGGCTCTGAGTGCGGGCGTTGCCCTGGCCGTCTTTTTGGTTCGGGATGCCGGCCGGGTCATGGATGCCATCGTCAAAGTGCTCGGTCTCGTGATGGTGGTGCTGGCGCTCTCCGTGGCGGTGCGCGCCAATCCGCCGGTGGGTGAAGCGCTCTTCCGGACCGTGCTGCCAGAACGGATCCATCCGCTCGCCGTGCTTACCATCGTGGGCGGAACGGTTGGGGGATATATCACCTTTGCAGGTGCGCACCGACTTCTCGAAGCGGGCGTCGCCGGGCCGGACAACGTGCGCCTGGCAACGCAAGGCGCGTTGCTTGGCATCAGCATCGCGACCGTCATGCGGGTCATCTTGTTTCTGGGTGCGCTTGGTGTGGTCGCGGCCGGGCATGTGATCGATCCGGCCAATCCACCAGCCTCGGTGTTTCGGATTGCGGCGGGTGACCTTGGTTACCGGATCTTCGGGCTGGTGATGTGGGCGGCGGCGCTGACATCCGTGATCGGATCGGCGTACACGTCGGTAACATTTCTGGGGCGCTGGAGCACCCGGCGGACGCTACTGACCGCGGTGTTCATTCTGACCGGGACCGTGATCTTCCTGCTGGTTGGGCAGCCGGTCACGATTCTGGTGGCGGTTGGTGCGGTGAACGGACTGATACTGCCGCTGGCGCTGGGTACGGTTCTCGTGGCGCTGGGGCGTTCACCATATCGGGATCTGGTACCTCAGCCGGGTTGGCTCATCGCCGCGGCAGCTGGTGTTGCCGTGGCGATGGCCGCGCTGGGTGGATACACCGTCTTTACCCAGCTACCACGACTGCTCGGGTGGTCGTCCTAGACCGGTCTGCGACCCCGAATGACCCGGAGCAGGACGATGACGATCGCCAGCACCAGAAGGACGTGGATGAATCCACCGATGGTGTAGCTGCTCACAAGGCCAAGCACCCACAGCACCAAGAGCACGACCGCAATGGTCTCCAGCATGATGCGCTCCGTGTTGAAGTTCTATCATAGGAGACGCCCGGCTGGAGGGTTCCAGCACACAGCTGCCTGTCAGCGGCGGCGGGTCCAGAGTACGATGGTTCCGCAGCTGCTCTTGCCCGGATCCAGCTCCGGCGGGGTGTCGGCGCCACCTCGATAGATCTCGATTGCCTCCAGCTGGGCAATCGGAAAGTCGTCGATGTCAGGCGGCCCGATTCGGTCGGCCGAGCTGTAGATCTTTACCCCATCGAGCCAGATCGACATGGGGCAGTTCGATCGTGATCCGGTCACGATCCAGCGACCGTACCGGTTTGAGGCCATCCGAATGCCGCGTTGCATGCGGAGCAGGTCGCTCAGCCCGCGGTATTCCGAGCGTCGAAGTTCATCCGCATCGATATAGCTGCCGGTGCCTCGGAGTCGGCGCTCTGCGTAGGCAGCCATGCCCGGTGGAACGCCGGATGCGACCACCTCGATCGGCGCGAGCTCGTAGGCACCTGCCGGTTCGAGCGGGACTTCGACGTCGAGGGTATCACTGCTGAAGATGAGGGTCCGAATTCGGACACCCCGGTAGCCGATCTTCCGAACGATCGCGCTGGCGGCGCCGAGGGGCAGGCGGTCGAGGACGAACCGACCGAGCGAGTCGGATTCGAGCCTACGGGCGTTGGGCTCCAGGATGATCTCGGCACCGGCAATCGGCGCCTTGGTCGAATCGTTGACGACCCGCCCGATCAGAACGGCCTGGGCGTCGAGCGTCATCGGAACCGCAAGTGCGCCGACAACCGCGAGATTGAGAGCATACCGTTGCATGGTGAAGCCTCCTCGTGGTGGTCGCCCGCGTGTTGGTGACGCCGGGCCGGCCCGGTGGGGCACACTTTGCCGACCGATCATCCTGCCAGCCCTTCCAATATCGCCCTGAACTGGGTCACTGTCAGCCGTCGGCGCGTTCCCGCGGGGGGGCGTTATCTTGGGCCCGAGCGCGATGGGCGCGTTTACACTGGAGTTGTCGTGACCATACCCGATGCGGAGCGTTTGGCCCCGCCTCTGACGTCGCCTGAAGCAGGTTCCGCGGATCGGCGCCTCGATTTCGAGGTGGCCCGCCGCCGGACCTTTGCGATTATCAGTCATCCGGACGCCGGCAAGACCACGCTGACGGAAAAACTACTGTTGTACGGTGGCGCGATTCATCTGGCCGGAACCGTCAAGGCGCGGCGGCAATCACGCCATGCCACCTCGGACTGGATGGAACTCGAGCGGGAGCGCGGAATTTCGGTCACGTCGAGCGTCATGCAGTTCGATTATGAGGGTGTGCGTCTCAACCTGCTCGATACCCCGGGTCACCAGGACTTCTCGGAAGACACCTACCGGACGCTGATGGCGGCTGACAGTGCCGTCATGCTGCTGGACAATCGCAAAGGCGTCGAAGAGCGGACGCGACAGTTGTTCGATGTCTGTCGACGCCGGCGAATGCCGATTGTCACGTTCGTCAACAAGTGTGATCGGGCCGGCACCGACCCCCTGACCCTGATTGGCGATGTCGAACGCGACCTTGGGCTCGTCTGCCGCCCCATGACGTGGCCGGTGTACGGTCCGCTCGGCCTGGCCGGCGTCTACGAGCGGCGGTCTGGCCTGGTGCTGTTGTTCGAGCGTGCTGGTGATCACGGCGCCTCACGTACCGAGGCGTCGACCCTCGCGCTCGACGATCCGGCTCTGACCGAGATCATCGGACCGAGCGGGCATGCTGCGCTTCGTGACGAAATCGCACTGCTGGACGAGGCGGGCCATCCGTTCGACCTGGATCAGGTTCATTCAGGGGAGCTTTCCCCGGTGTATTTCGGCAGTGCGCTCACCAACTTCGGGGTCGAGCCGTTTCTGGCCGACTACCTGAGCATGGCACCGGCCCCGGGTCCACGAGAGTCTTCGATCGGTACGATCATGCCGAATGCGCCGGATTTTTCCGGGTTTGTCTTCAAGATCCAGGCTAACATGGATCCCAAACATCGCGACCGGATTGCGTTTCTGCGGATCTGTTCGGGCCGCTTCGAAGCGGGGAAGGACGTCGTGCACGTGCGGACCGGGCGCCGTTTCAAGCTGGCAGCTCCGCAGCAGTTTCTGGCGCGCGAACGAAGCCAGGTCGAAGAGGCCTGGTCAGGCGATGTCGTTGGTATCATGGACCGCGGCACGCTGCGCATCGGGGATACCCTGGCGGAGAACCCGGCGCTGCGGTATGACGGGATCCCGCGGTTTCCGCCCGAGCACTTTGCCCGCGTGCTCCCGGCCGATCCGCTCAAGCGGAAGCAGCTCGACTCCGGGTTGCGGGATCTGTCGGAGGAGGGTGCGGCTCAGGTGTTCTACGCGGATGAGCGCTCGGGCTCGGCTCCGATCCTCGGCGCGGTTGGTCGGCTGCAGTTCGACGTGATGGTGCATCGGCTGGCGCACGAGTACAGCGCGCCATGTCGACTGGAGCCGCTGAGCCTGGGGCATCCCCGGTGGGTGACCGGGCCTGAGGATGCCATTATTCGGGCCGGACATCAACGGGGTCGCTACCTCGTGTACGATGCCAAAGGTGCCCCGGTGCTGCTGTTTCAGGATCAGTGGAATCTGCGAGGTGCACTGGAGCACGAGAAGGAGCTCACCTTCCACGACGTGGCTCCCTAGACCTGCAGCAAGTAGCAGAGCGAAAGCAAACGGCCCCGCCAGCGATCGGAATCGCGGGCGGGGCCGTTTCCTGCCGTCCATACAGCGCCGGGTGAAGGGCGCTGCATCACAGAGGTCAGATCAGGCGTTCCGATCCGTGCAGGCAGTCCAATTCGGGTTGGTCAGCTCCGTACCCATCGGGATCAGGTTCTGATCCGTGCCATAGACGCCGCCCTTGAAGTAGGCGCCCGTCGGCCAGACGGTTTCGGAGTTGCGCCCATACTGGCGCACCAGGCGGCGGAGGTCGCCAACGCGGTGGGCCGTCAGATACAACCAGAAGGCCCGTTCGCGGAAGAGCAGGTCGACCCGGCCCTCAGGGGTTCCCGGGTCGGTAAGCGGCGGGAGTACGGCCGGGTCCGTCGAGATCGGTACGAGCCGACTGGCCCGGACGGCCGCGTCGGCGCGGGGCGCGTTGAGCGCAGCGAGGAATGCGCCAACCTGACCGGCCTTGAGCGCCGCTTCGGCTTCGATCAGCCGAGCTTCGACGCCCGTCGCGATGTCGCTACTTGCGTTGCCGTTCGGATAGCCGGCGATGGTGTAGACCTGGGTCGATCCGTCCTGACCGAGTCGGAAGGTGGATCCGATCACGACCCGCGGATCGTCGGCGCTACGGAAATTGAGGCCGTTGCCGCCCTCGCGCTCGGACGGCCCGAAGTTCGCTGTGCCGACCATCCAGTCGTAAACGCCATGGGCGTTCGAAGTCTGCGAGTGGCTGCTTCGGAAGACGAAGTTCGAGGGTACCGCGATCGATCCTGCTCCGTCGCCGCCGGCTCCGACGACAGTGGCTGCCTCTGCCTGCCGGTTCAGGTTGACGAGCGCGCGGGCTTTCCCGATCCGGGCCAGGTAGCGCTGGTTCACGTCGGCGCCCGTGGTACCGAGAACCGCCAGAGCGCTGTCGAAAGCACGGATGGACTGCTCGTACAGCTGCGTCGTCGTTACGGTCGTGGTCGTGGGCTGTTCGCCCCGAACATCGGCCACGTCGGACAGCGGAACGCCGTTGCAGAACAGCTCACCAACCAGGGTGGTGGCGAAACCGCGCAACGCCAGCAGGTTGCCGATCTGGGTGTTGCGGGTCGCGCCTGGGGCGCCGTACTCCTGCAGCGCGCCGGTGGCTCGGATGATCTGGGTGTAGGCGTTGGAGAAGTTCTCCCACGGTCGGTTGGGGAAGACGTTGGGATTGAAGGCCCGAATGTCGAGGTGCTCGCCGCCCGGACGGGCGTTGATCAACTCGTCGCTCAGGACGCCGACGTACAGCACGACGCCCATCAGCGTCGTGCCGCTGTAGAAGTTGTTGAAGTTGCCGACGGCCGCCGCCCGGAGCGCGGTCGCGCCGGCCGGGCTGTTGCCCTCGACCACCTGCAGCTGATCAGGTGTGTTGACCGAGAGGAGATCCTCCCGGCTGCAGCCGCCCGTCACGAGCACAGATGCGGTCAGCAACCCGGCAAGCGGGGTGCTCAATTTACGATAGGTTCGCATGGTACCGGCCCCTTCTGGCGCGGTCGAAGTCATCGAAGTCTTCTCGGTTCTGGACATCGCTTAGAAGCCCAGGTTGACGCGGAGCAGCCAGTAGCGAGCCGGCGGCGGCGCGTAATAGTCGTTGTTGCCGCCACCGGTGTTCTGGACGATGGCGTTGGTTTCGGGGTCGATGCCCGGGTACTTGGTCCACAGCGTGCCGAGGTTGCGGCCGCTCAGCACGACGTTGGCGGTCCCGAAGCCGATCTTCCGGGTCACGGAAGTCGGAACGTCGACCGAGACCGAGAGTTCGCGGAGACGAATGAAGTCGTTCTCGACGAAGTACCCCCAGGTCGAGTTACCGAAAGCCCCGCTGTTGCGGGCCAGCGCAGCGGCCTGATCGGCCAGCGGCGTCGACGGGTCGTTGACGGCCCGGCAGTTACCGCTGGCGCACCGCTGGTTCTCGAAGCCCCACTGGTTGTAGTGACCGCCGCGATAGTCGACGAGACCGACCAGCCGAACCTTCTGGTCGAAGAGACCAATGGTGCTGGTGACGGCGCCTTCGCGCGTCGGCAGGGTCGGACCGCGGTACACTGCGGTGGTGCCGACCTGAATCTCGCTGTCGACCAGGATGCCATCGCCGTTGGTGTCGTTCCAGCCCAGGATCGGACGATCCCAGAGGCCGAAGAGCGGATAGCCCACAGCGTTCCGCTGACCCTGCGTTTCCGCGAGGGCGGCGCCACCAGCGTCGACCAGGAGGTTCTTGATCGACGATGCCGTGACGTTGACGTTCCACGAGACCGGCTTGGCGCGGATCACGTCGGCATTGAGCGAGACCTCGAAGCCGCGGTTGCGCACCTTGGCGAGGTTCTGCCACTGGGTTGCACCAGCGCCGAATGAGGGCGGCAGCGGCTGCTGCACGAGCGCGTCTTTGCTGGTCTTGGTGAAGTAGGTGAACTCGAGCAGGATCCGCTCGTTGAACAACCCAGCGTCGATACCGGCTTCGATTTCCGTGGTGACTTCCGGCTTGAGGTCGGCGTTGCCGAGTGCCGCGATGCGGAGACCCGGAGTCTCGACGCCGTCGATCGGAACCGTGAAGGCGTTGAGGAACTGCAGTGCCGCAATCGTGGTCGGCTGCACCCCGGCGCGGCCGAAGGCGGCGCGCAGGCGGATGTTGCCGCCATCGGTGATTTCCGGGAACCAGGACTCATCGCTGATCACGTACGACAGCGCAGCCCGCGGGTAGATCGTGTTACCGATATTGGAACCGAACGCGCTGTTCTGGTCGGTCCGGACGCCGCCGGTCAGGTAGAGGCGGTCCTTGAGTCCGAAGGTCTGCTCGATGTAACCGCCGTAGGTGGCGTTCTCTTCGGTGAACTCACCGGAGGTCTGAATCGAGGCCGCGTTCGGCGTCGTAGCGCCCGGTGGCAGCGAGTAGCCGCGTGCGAGAGTCTGGTACTGTGTGTCCTTGAACCACTGCACGCCAACGGCTGTCTTGGCCGAGATCGAGGAGTTGACGCTCCAGGCGGCGGAGCCACCCAGGTCGACCGAGTACCGGCTGTAGGTGTTGCGGTTCACGTCTTTGCCGCCGGTCTGTCCGGGCGGGCCCCACCCGGTGATGGTGCCTTCGCCGAAGCGGGCAAACCGGTAGCCGTAGCCCTGGGTCTGGTCCATGCCGATGACGGCGCGGCCACTGAGCCAGGAGTTCGGGGTCCAGTTGAGCGTGCTGCTGGTGGTGAGCCGCTGATCGCGCATCCACTGCTCGACCGACATAATGTCGCCGATGTGCTGTGCCGAGGCGCCGTTGAACGCGGTGCGGAAGCCCGGAGCGAAATAGGTCTGGAACGACAGGCCGGCGAAGTAGCCCCCGTCGAACGGGGTCCGCAGCTGACGGTTCAGGTAGCCGGTCGACACCGTCAGGTCGAGTGTCGGGGTCAGGCCCACGGAGAAATTGCCGCGCAAGCTGGTCTGGCCGAGCTTGTTCGGGTGAACATGCTCGTCGATCGGGGCCTTGCCGCGGATCGCGGTCAGGCGCGTGATTTCGGCTTCCGGCATTTCGTACGGGCCGGTTTCGTCCTCACGCTCGGCGCTGATGAAGAACCGGAACCGGTCGCTGCCGCCCGAGGCCTGCGCACCAAACATGGTCCGCGGCTGGGTGCTGAACGGCGTGGTTTCCTTGTTCATCAACGGATTGAAGGTGGTCAGGCTGTCGATGACGCAGTTGCCGAGCGCCTGCTGCGAAATCCGGCACTGAATGGCCGCCGGCTGCGGCACGCCGCCCACGATGTTGCGGCCCCAGCTGCGGTAGTTGTCGAAAAACTGGGCCGGCTGCGATACCCGACCCGCTTCGGCGTAGGTGGACCACTGGGTCCGCCCGGCGCGTCCGCGCTTGGTCTTGATCACGATGACGCCGTTGGCAGCAGCGGTACCGTACAGCGCGGCGGCCGACGGACCCTTGATGACGTCGAGCGACTCGATCTCGTCCGGGTTGAAGGTCGCGAGCCGGTTGACCCGCTGCGACGAGATGGTGGTGCCGCCGGGCTGCGGCGAGTTGTCCATCCGGACGCCATCCACGATGAAGAGCGGTTCGTTGGTGAGCGAGAGCGAGCTCGAGCCACGGATCCGGATCGAGGGCGATGAACCGGTTTGACCGGCCCCCTGGACGACCTGGACGCCGGCGGTTCGGGCGTTGAGGACGTCGGCCACGCTGGTGACCGGGCTGCGGCTGACCAGCGAGTCGACCTTGAGCGTCGCGACCACGTTGCCCACTTCGCGGCGAGACTGCTCGCCGGTGGCCGTGGTGACGACCTCTTCGAGCTGGACGACGGTTGGCTCGAGTGTGAAGTCGAGGACGACTTCACCGCCGGCGGCCACGTTGCCGGTCTGCGTCACCGGTGCGTAGCCGATCCGCACGGCCCGAACCGAGATCGCTCCACTCGGCACCGCGAGAGAGTAGCGACCATCCTGAGAGGTCAGCGCCGAGACACGGGTGGTGCCTGCGGTGACCTGGATCTGAACGCCCGGGATGGGGGCGTCGTTGCCGCGTTCGATGACGCGACCACGAAGCGTTCCGGTGGATTGCGCAGCGGCCGTACCGCTGAACGCGAGGAGGCCGACCAGGAGCGCGGCAATCCGGCCCGGTCGACCTGCGGCGCGGAACGCGGAGGCACCGCGACCGGCCTGTCGAAATTGAGTCATACCTGAATGTCCGTTGGTGACGATATGATGACGAGTAGCCCACCTAGCTCTGCACAAGACGGAGCTAGCGGTGTGGTACTCAGTGGGAGTGAATGTCGAACCATCGCTTTCCAATTGGATCCTTTCTTCTCGGTGACCTGCTATGCAAGATGAACACAAAAAAGGCCCGCGCCATGACGGCTCGCGGGCATATCGACAGCGGTGAAGCTGTGTATGGTGTGCTAGCCGTCAGTTAGGTGGCGCGGGCATGGGACAACAACGCATCATTCCCTGCGATTTCTGCAGAGTGAGAGTACGCGTTCCGCTTCCGATGATCGGCATGGGGAGCAAACGTAGGACCTTGGCTGACACAGCGCAAGGGTCCATCGTTCGCTGCTAGCGTAGCGCCCCTCAGGCAGGCGGCGTTGTCGTTGTCCGAACGACTCGTGCCAGGGTGATGATCTGCCCGACGTGCCGGGATGCGTGCTCCGCAGCGTGGAAGAGCAGACCGATCACGTTCGAGGGCAGTTTGGCTCGACCCACCTCACGCGGGTCCAGCAGGGATCCGGGGTCGGTGCTTGCCAGCTGGCGGAGCGCCGCCTCGACAGTTGCATGCCAGGCGCTGCGGAGCAAGTCGAGGCTGGGTTGGGACGTGGCCAGCGTCGACTCGGCCAGGAGCGCACCTCGCTGGGTGTCGGACAATCCTTCACCCCGCGCGTAGGTGAGCAGCCGATCGGTGCTGCCCGACAGGTGGGCGATATGGAAGCCGATCGACGGCGAGCCGCCAGGGGTAAGCCAGGTACAAGATTGGTCTAGTCCAAAGGTTGCCTTGTCCACGTCCTCACGAGCCATGACGAAGGCGTGAGCCGCCGGCTGCAGCAGTGCGGGGACCCCGGGAATCGGCCCTCTCAGCCAGGGCTCGGGAGCCGTCACGCGATGATACTCTTGAGGGCGAACCAGACGTTGGCCGGTCGCTCGGCCAGCCGCCGCATGTACCACTTGAACCAGGCGTGTCCGTAACTCACCAGGGTCTTGATCGTTTCGCCTTCGCGGGTCAGGCGAGCCTGATCGGAGACCTTGATGCCATAGAGCATGTGGATCTCATAGTCGGCCCGGCTGACGCCCAGCTGCTTGGCCTTGGCGCGCAGGCGTTCGACCAGCGGAACGTCATGAGTTCCGAACACGGCGAGTGCCCCCTGGGCGCGCGCGGCCTCGAGCAGCCGGACGGCCAGGTCATAGTAGGCAGCATCGACGTCTCGCTTGGCGGGAAAGGCCACCGTGGCGGGTTCCCGGTAGGCGCCCTTCACGAGTCGAATCCACGGCTTGAGCGGCAACAGGGCCTCGATGTCCTTGGGCGTCCGATACAGGTATGCCTGGATGGCCAAGCCGGTCCGCTCGTGATGCTGCCGTACCTCGGCATAGAGTTCGATGGTGCGATCGACGTAGCTGTGATCTTCCATGTCGATCCAGAGCGAGGAGCGGCTGGCCGCCGCCGCCTCGCCGAGCTGCAGTAAGTGATCCCGGCAGGTTGCCAGGGACTGGTCGATTCCGAGCTGAGTTGGCTTGATCGAGACCCACGCCGGGATCCCTCGCTTGGCGATCTCATCGAAGAGCTGGAGATAGTGGTCCCGCACGGCGGCTGCCGCGTCGAGACTCGTCATGGCCTCGCCGAGTTGCGTCAGGAGCGAGCCCTGGCCCTGCGTGGCGAGCACGGCCGCCGCCTGGAGCGCATCCTCCATCGTTTCGCCGGGCATGAACTTCCGGATGGCGCGCTGCGAGAACCGCCGTTTGGACATTTGGGCAGCCAGCCAGGGACTGTCGGCGGCTTTGAGCAACAACGAACGGGCGATCGACATGGCGCCTCGGGTCGGCATATCGGGGAACGGAATGCGAATCCGAGGCGAAATCTAAACGGTGCCGCACCAATGCTGATCGCGGCCGGGTCCGGAACCTCGTAGATTCCGTGAATGTTCCCATATAAGGACGAGAACCCGACGCTGCGGACCCCGGTGGTCACCTATCTGCTGATCGGGCTCAACCTCGCCTCGTGGTTCCTGCTGCAGGGCTTGGGCAGTGAGCCGGCCTTGTCTGCCTCGGTCTGCGAACTGGGTCTGATTCCCGGTGAGGTGCTCGGGCGGGTGCCCGCGGGAGTACCCATTCCGATGGGCGCATGGAGCTGCGAGACCGACGGCGTCGGCTGGATAACGGTGCTCTCTTCGATGTTCCTGCACGGCGGCTGGTTTCACCTGCTCGGCAACATGTGGTTCCTCTGGGTATTCGGCAACAATGTCGAAGACTCGATGGGACGTGCCCGGTTCCTGCTGTTCTACCTGGCAACCGGGGCGGCGGCAGCGGCGGCGCAGATCGGGGTCAATCCGGGAAGCGTGATTCCCATGGTTGGCGCCTCAGGGGCGATCAGCGGGGTCATGGGAGCGTATATCGTTCTCTACCCGCGGGTCCGGGTTCATATGCTGGTATTCCTGGGCATCTTCATTACCCGGGTGGCGGTCCCTGCGGTCTTTATGCTGGGTTATTGGTTTCTGCTCCAGCTGGTCGGGGGAATCCCGGCGCTGGCGCGCGAGGGGGGCGGGGTTGCCTTCTGGGCGCATGCGGGCGGGTTCGTCGCGGGGATGGTCCTCGTGTTCCTGTTTCGAGACCCGAAGCTGCTTGCGGTGCGGCGTTCGTACCGCATGCCGGCATGAACTACGGGGCCGTTCGGTCTCGAGACAGCTGCCGATCCGGGCTGCTCGACCTAGTTGCTTCGCATGTCGGGAGTGTGCGGCTATCGCTCCCCCAGGATCTTGATGATGACCCGCTTCCGTCGCTGGCCGTCCCACTCGCCGTAGAACACTCGCTGCCAGGGGCCCAGGTCGAGTTTGCCCTCCGTGACCGGCACGATGACCTCGTGCCCGATGGTCAGGCTGCGCAGGTGCGCCGCAGCGTTGTCTTCGCCGGTTTCGTTGTGGCGATAGCGGTCGGGATCCCAGGGCGCCACGGTATGTTCGAGCCAGTGCAGGATGTCGTGCCACAAGCCTGACTCGTGATCGTTGACGAAGACCGACGCGCTGATGTGCATGGCAGAGACCAGCGCATACCCCTCCTGAATGCCGCTGGCCCGCAACTGCGTCTCGACTTCACCCGTGATATCAATGATCTCCTGGCGCTTCCTGGTCGTGAACCAGAGGTAATGCGTATGGCTTGCCATCGCGGTCAGGGCCAGCCGCGCTGCGGCAGCCCGGCGGTAATGCGCAAGGCGTTGGCGTAGTAGACCTTTTTCAAGACCTCGTCGGGGAGGTCGATGCCGTAGAGCTTCCAGGTTGCGTGATAGTCGCGGTAGTAACTGAAGTAGTCGTCTCGCGTTTCGAAGACGCGCCAGAAGTAGGGGTACTCCTCCGGCTGGAACGAATCCTTGCCGAACAGGATCCGGTCCTGGAACCGCACAAAGAAATCGTGGGCGGCGCGCGGCTGGCGTCCGATGTCATACAGCACGGCGCCGACTTCCGTATACATGTTGGGAAAGCTGTCCATCAGCTTGGCAAGGCGGCCCAGGTCCGCGGCGTGCCAGCCGAGATGTGCGACGACAAAGGTGGTTTTGGGGTTCCGCCGAATCAGATTGTCGCGTTCCGCGGCCAATTGCTCGAAGCTCGGAAACTGATCGGCCGGGTAGCGCCGGTTGGGAAAGAGGGCCAGCTCGAGCCACCGCTCGTTGTTGTAGTCGAGCGGCTGCCAGAACTCCGATGGATCGGCGGTGTGGATGAAGACCGGCAACCGGAGCCGCGCCGCGGCCGCCCAGACCGGATCGAGGTCGGGGTCGTCGATCTGCAATCGACTGCCGTCGGCCTTCCGGATCGACAGCCCCAACGACTTGCTGATCTCGCCGATACCGACGGCACCGGCTGCGACATCCGCCTCCAGCTGCTTGACGGCACGTTCGGCCCATCCGGGTCCCACGTTGCGGAAGTCGATCCCGGCCAGGATGCGGACCCGGTCGGCCATGGCTGGGCTTGCCTTGACGAGCGCAACTTGCCGAGCAAGCGCTTCTCCCGATGCGTTGCTCGCGGATACCATGACTCGAATGTTGAGGCCGTCCATGGCGGCCCGGAGCTGCTCGAGCCCCTCGGCGGAATTGAGCAGTGCGCCCGGGTGGCCGTGGTAGTCGATGACCGGATACTTGGCCCGCGGAATCGGATGCTCCGGAGCAATCAGGGTGGAGCGTGGCCGGTAGTCCAGAATGCTGGGCGGTTCGAGCGTCGGCGCCTGGCAGTTGCGCGGCCGGATTTCCGTCATACCCGGTGGACAGGACTCGCCCGGCTTGATCTGGGTCGATTGTGCTGCGCCCCCCGGGCGCTGGGCAGTAAGGAGGGCGGGCAGAAGGGCGAGTGCCAGGGTTGCGGTACGAATCTTCATGGTTGGCTCATCGATCGGATACGCGCCGTCTGTTCCAGGCGGCACGCATCGGGTTCGGGCGGGGCGGTTACGGCGTGCAGCAGGCGTTGACCGTCAGCCGGTTGGCATGGGTACAACGCCGGGCCCCTCGTCAGGTAGTCGCAATGTAGGCCTGAGCGTCGCGGATGGGCAGAGGGTCGCGCGCTGCGTCAGCGTTCCCAGGTCTGGCCGCTGGCCAGGAGCGCGGCGAAGTCCTGACCGCGAGCGAGTTCGCTCTCGACTTCGGCCATCAGGTCCGCTTCGTAGGTGCGCGCCGGGTGGTCGTAGATCACGCCGACGGCAACCGGGAAGATCGGCGGCTTGAGCTGGACCAGCATCCCGGCCAGCGTCAGATCCTTCTCGTCGTGCACCAGGATGTCGTCATCGGTAACGCCGTCCTCGCCTGGCGTTACGACTTCGAGCAATAGCGTGCCCGGTCGGACCCGAAGGCCGCGCACGCCACCCTTCCCGAAACGGAGTGGCTGCCCGTGCTTCACGTAGAGCTGATTGTCGTCGACCACGGGGCGGGCGGTGAACTCATCGAAGACGCCATCATTGAAGACGACGCAGTTCTGAAAGATCTCGACCAGCGCGGCGCCGCGGTGCGCATGCGCCCGGGTCATCACGTCGACCAGTTGAGCTTGCTGGACGTCCACCCCGCGTGCGAAGAAACGTGCTCCCGCGCCCAGAGCAAACGCGCCCGGGGCAATTGGCGTGTCGATCGAACCGCGCGGCGTCGACGGTGAACGGGTTCCGCGCCGGGAGGTTGGCGACGCCTGGCCTTTGGTGAGGCCGTATATCTCATTGTTGAAGAGCAGCAGCGTGAGATCGACGTTGCGACGCAGCACGTGCATGGTGTGATTGCCGCCGATCGACAGGCTGTCGCCGTCGCCCATCACGACCCAGATGTCGAGCGAGGGATTGGCGAGCTTGATGCCCGTGGCGATGGCCGGTGCGCGCCCATGGATGGTATGGAACCCGTAAGTGGACACGTAGTAGGGGAAGCGCGATGCGCAGCCAATGCCCGAGACGAAGACCGTCTGTTCCCGCGGGAGCTGCAGGTCTGCCAGCGTCTTGGTGACCGCTTTGAGAATGGCATAGTCACCGCAGCCCGGGCACCAGCGCACTTCCTGGTTCGAGGCATAGTCCTTGACCGTCAGTGGCGTCGTGGTCATACGGTTGCCTCCAGCCGACCGCGAATGGCGGTCGTGAGTTCGCTGATCAGAAAGGGCTTGCCCGTCACCTTGTTGAGGCCCTCGGCAGGCACCAGATAGGTACTGCGCAGCATCGTGACGAGCTGCCCGGTGTTCATTTCCGGCACCAGGATCCTTCGGAAGCCGCGCAGCAGCTCGCCGAGATTCGGCGGGAAGGGATGCAGGTAGCGGATATGGATGTGGCTGACCGACAGCCCCTCGCGCCGAGCGCGCGCGACGGCCTGATTGATCGGCCCCCAGGTCGAGCCCCAACCGACGACCGCGAGGTCGCCCGTCGCTTCGCCGAGTGCCACGTCCTGCGGCGGAATGTCCCGGGCGATGCCGTTGATCTTGCCGGCGCGGAGGTCGGTCATCCGCTGGTGATTGTCCGCGTCGTACGAAATGTGGCCGGACGTGGCGCTCTTCTCGAGCCCGCCGATCCGGTGCTCGAGTCCCGGCGTACCGGGCACCGCCCAGACGCGTGCCAGGGTCTCCGGATCGCGCACGAACGGATGGAACCCGGCGGGGTCGGTGCGACGCGTGACCGGGAAGGTCGGCAGGCTGGCAACGTCCGGGAGTCGCCACGGCTCTGCCGCGTTGGCGAGGTACCCATCGGTCAGCAGCATCACCGGCGTCATGTACTTGGTGGCGAGCCGAACCGCCTCCATGGCGACTTCGAAGCAGTCGGAAGGCGTTGCGGTCGAGATTACCGGAAGCGGCGCATCGCCGTTGCGACCGTAGACGGCCTGGAAGAGGTCACTCTGCTCGGTTTTGGTGGGCAAACCAGTCGATGGTCCGCCCCGCTGCGAGTTGACCACGACGAGCGGCAGCTCGGCGCTGATGGCCAGACCGATTGCCTCGGTTTTGAGGGCGATACCCGGGCCCGAGCTCGAGGTAACACCCAGTGCGCCGGCGTAGCTCGCTCCGATGGCTGAGCAGACGGCAGCGATCTCGTCTTCGGCCTGGAAGGTCACCACCCCGAAGTTCCGGAGCTTGGCCAGGGCGTGGAGCAGGGGCGATGCCGGCGTGATCGGGTACGACCCGAAGACGAGCCGCGGCAGCCCGGTTGCCCGGAGCCCGGCAATCAAGCCCCAGGCGAGCGCGTCGGTACCGGTGACGGTTCGGTAGCGCCCTGGCGCCAGATCGGCCCGTCGAACGGTGTAGCCGCTGACCGTGCGGCCGAGCTCTGCCGTTTCGCCGTAGGCGTGGCCGGCATCGAGCGCTGCGATGTTGGCCTGCACCAGGTCCGGGCGTTTCGCGAACTTCTGGCGGAGCCAGGCCTGGGTTGCGCTGCGCTCGCGGTCGTACATCCAGAGCATCAGGCCCAGGGCCCACATGTTCCGGCACCGAAGCGCCTCCTTCGACGAGATGCCGCTGTCGGCCACCGCCAACTGGGTCAGCCGAGTTACGTCGAGCGACAGCAGCTGATAGGGGGCAAGGCTGCCATCCTCCAGCGGATTGGCGGCGTAGTTCGCCTTCTCGAGGTTCCGCGCGGTAAAGGCCGAACTGTCGGCCAGAATCAGCCCCCCCAGACGCAAGTCGCGCAGGTTGGTGGTCAGCGCGGCCGGGTTCATTGCGACCAGCACGTCGAGCTCGTCGCCGGCGGTCACGATGTCGACCGAGCCGAAATGAATCTGGAAGGCGGAAACCCCGAACGTCGTTCCGGCCGGCGCGCGGATCTCGGCGGGGAAGTCGGGGAAGGTCGCGAGGTCGACGCCGGCGAGGGCCGATTCGACCGTGAACTGCGACCCGGTGAGCTGCATGCCGTCGCCCGAGTCGCCGGCGAATCGGATCACGGCCGTTTCGCGGACCTCGCGGACGGGACTGCCGTTGCTGGTCATGGGAAGGGATTCTCCTCTGGTCCATCAATCTAACGTGACGTTACCCTGTCAATAGAGGGACCCCCTTTCGCTGTGGGCGACGCCGCGCGGGTGCTTCGGGACATAGCCGTTCGATCGCGTAACTTCCATTGACAGATTGATGACCGCTTCTGAGATTGGTCGAGCGACCACCTTGAAAGTAGTTCCGAAGGTGCTTCCGACCCGGCTGCGCCGGTCTGCGACGCCGCAGGCCAGTTGTTTGCGCGCAAGTCATGTCGCCAGTCCTCAACCGACAACGATCTCTGCTTGGTGGAATAGGGCAATGCTCCGGTTCCTTGTTGCGGCAGTTGTAGTCTCGCTCACCGGAGGGGCGGATGCGCTTGGGGCCCAGCGTAACACCTGGCCCGCTCCGCCCGATCCGAAGGAGATTCGGGTCGAGTGGGGCCTCCGGGTACCGCTCCGGGACGGTGTCGAGGCCGTGGTGAGCGTCTATCGGCCGGCACATCAGCGCGAGCCGCTCCCTGTCGTCTTCGCGTTGACGCCCTACATGGCCGATGCCTATCATCTCACGGCCAAGTACTTCGCGCAGCGTGGCTACGTCTTCGTGACCGCCGACACACGCGGTCGAGGCCACACCGGGGGCAATTGGAAGCCCTTTCTGCAGGACGGCCCGGTCGGTTACGACATCACGGAGTGGCTTGCCCGTCAGCCCTGGTCGAACGGGAAGGTCGCCATGGCCGGCCTCTCGTATCTGGGATTTACTCAGTGGACGACGCTGAAGGAGTTCCCTCCTCACCTGGCGACGATCGTGCCGACCGCCGCTGGGTACTTTTCCTACACGTCGCTCAATCCATATAACATCTTCTCGACCTATGCCATTCGTTGGCTGACCGGTGTCAGTGGACGGTCACTCAACCCGCAGCTCAATGGCGATGAGGACTATTGGAGGCAGGTCCTCTGGACTTGGTACTCGAATCACCTGCCGTTTGCCGTGCTCGACAGTGTCGCTGGGAATCAGACCACCGACTTGCAGGAGTGGATCAGGCATCCGATGCACGGCGACTTCGTCGAGCAGACGGCCGTCAGTCAGGCTGACTACCCGAAGATCGACATTCCCATCCTGACGGTCAGCGGTCACTTCGACAGTGAACAGCGCGCCGCCATGCGGCACTACAAGCGGCATATGGAGTTCGGCAATGCGGGCGCGAAGGCCAACCATTACCTCATCATTGGCCCCTGGGATCACTTTGCGACGTTTTGGCCGCGCGCTGATATCGGCGGGCTCTCCTTCGCGCCGGCCAGTGTTCTCGATCTCGGTTCGGTTCATACGGAGTGGTACGACTGGGTCCTCAAGGGTAAGGCTAAGCCGGCTTTCCTCAAGAACCGGGTCGCCTACTACCTCATGGGGGCCGAGGAATGGCGTTACGCGGACGCTCTCGAGTCGGTCACTGCTTCGAGGCAGCAATACTTTCTCGCCTCGCCGGGTGGCAATCCGGCAACGGTTGCATCCGCGGGCGCTTTGACCAGCACGCGATCCGGAACGCAGGTGCCACCCGACTGGTGGACCTATGATCCTCTGGATACGCGTCCCGGGGCGCATGAGCTTCGCAGCAGCGGGGGCTACCTGAGCTCTGCCGATTCGCTCGATCTGTTCGGTGCCGGCGTCATCTATCAGACGGCTCCCCTGACAAACGCGGTGGACCTGGCCGGTTACGTCAAGCTGACCATCTGGCTCTCGATGGATGTTCCCGATACGGACTTTCACGCGACGTTGTACGAGGTGACCTCGGATGGCAAGGCCATCTACCTGACCCGGCAGCTCCAGCGGGCCCGGTATCGCGAAAGCCTCGAACGTGAGCGGCTGATGACGCCCGGGGAGGTCACGCCGTTCGTGCTGGATGACTTCGACTTCTTTGCCAGAAGGATCAAGCAGGGAAGTCGACTTCGTCTCGTGGTTGGTGCGCTCAATTCCATCCGTTTCGAGAAGAACTACAACTCGGGCGGCGTCGTGGCTCGCGAATCGGGATCAGTTGCGAGAACGGCGCGGGTCAATCTGCATCACGGCGACCGTTTCCCGAGTCGCCTGGACCTTCCCATCGCAGCGCCCAGTCGCGCGCAGTAGCCCTCGGTCGATGCGGCTCGGATGTGGTATCCGAGCCAGCGACCGAACGCCGTGACGCGGGGGAATCCGTAGCGGAGAACGTTGACAGGCTCCGTCCATCTTTCGAGATTGGCCGAATGACCAAACCCGCCCCGGCACCCCGCATAGGATCTGATCCGGTCGAAGCTATGCTCGATGCGGCGGGACGTCTGTTCCGCCGCAAGGGCTACTCCGCGACCACGATCCGCGACATCGCGGAAGCGGCGAGTGTCTGGCCCGGCAGCCTTCACTATCGCTTCCGGACTAAGGAGGCTGTGCTGCTTGCGCTGATGGAGCGCGGCATTGCCATCATGGAGTCCGGGTTTCGTGAAGCTATGGCGACGACGGACGATCCGATTGCAGCCATTCGCCAGGCGCTTCGTGCCCACATCGCGCGGCTGGTTGGCAATGATCACGGCACCTACGTGCTGCTCTACGAGACCCGGCAGCTCGAGGGTGAGGCCCGGGAGCGGATGACGCGCCTGCGTGACCGCTACGATGCGCTGTGGGACGGTCTGATCCGTCGCGCGCTCGAAACCGATCAGCTGAGATCTGGCCTCGACGTGCGGCTGACCCGACTGTTCATTCTTGGCGCGGTCAACTGGGTGCCTCAATGGTACTCCGCATCGGGCTCGCTGAGCCCGGCGGAAATCGCAGATGCGTTCGCGGACCGTGTGCTCGACGGTATTCTGCGGCCCAAGCCCTGATCCTCGGGGGATGATAATGACACGAGCTGACTTGGAAGCGATGTTCCGCGCCATCGATGCGACAGACTGGGACGCGCTGCCCCCGTTCTTTCATCCGGAAATGACGTACGATCGCCCCGGGTTTCCGTTGCTGAACGGCCGAGAGGCCGTGCTCGATTTCTACCGGCGGATCAGAGCCATCCGCGGTGAGCATCGCTTCGAGGCCTTTGTCATCGAGGGCGATGCAGGTGCTTCCTGGGGTCGTTTCGTCGGCGCCAGGACGGACGGCACGCCGGTGGATATCGCCTTTGCCGACTGCTACCGCTTCAAGGATGGCGCGATCTGGCGGCGCCAGTCGTATTTCTACGTGCCGCTGGTATAATCAGGAGCCAGATGTCGCATGGGGTCGGGTCGGCGTCCTCGACCGACCGCGGCGCCGGTGCGAGGTAGGCTCTCGCTGAGGTGATCAGCTGCCGGGCTGCCTCCGAGGATGAGAAGGTGTGACTATGGTGGGTCGAGGGGGGCGGTTCGCAGGGAGTACCGGTCGTACGGCCGCAGTTCGTGGCAACGTTGTCGATGCCTGGTTCCCCGGTTCGCTTCCGGCCATGCACAGCCGGCTCGAGGCAGGAGCGGACGGCGGCGTGGTTCTCGAAGTCTTCAGTCACTTGGATGAGCATACCGTTCGGGCCGTTGCCCTGACCCCGACGTGGGGCCTGGCGCGCGGTGTGCCTGTCATCGATACCGGTCGGCAGTTCGACGTACCGGTCGGCTCCGCGCTCTTGGGCCGAATGCTCAACGTGCTCGGCGAGACGGTCGACGGCGGTGCCGCGCTCCCGGATGCTGAGAGGCGTCCAATCCTGCAAAAACCCGTCCCACTCACTGCGCATGCGACGACGGCCGAAGTCATGGTTACCGGCATCAAGGCCATCGACCTGCTGTCCCCGATGGAACGTGGCGGAAAGACCGGGTTGTTTGGCGGTGCCGGCGTTGGCAAGACGGTCGTTATCACGGAACTGATCCACAACATGGTCGGGCAGTACGAAGGTGTCAGCATCTTCTGCGGAATCGGGGAGCGTTGCCGGGAAGCAGAGGAGCTGTACCGGGAGATGAACCAAGCGGGCGTGCTGAAGAACACAGTGATGGTGTTCGGGCAGATGAATGAGCCGCCAGGCGCCCGTCTTCGGGCCGGTCATGCCGCACTTTCCATTGCCGAGCACTTCCGCGATCGTGAGCGACGGGATGTGCTGCTGCTGATCGACAACGTCTTCCGGTTTGTGCAGGCCGGTGCGGAGGTGTCGGGCCTGTTGGGGCGCATTCCGTCACGGGTTGGCTATCAACCCACGCTGGCAACGGAGCTGGCGGAACTGCAGGAACGAATCAGCAATACGGAGAATGGAGCGATCACGTCGGTTCAGGCTGTCTACGTCCCTGCTGACGATTTCACTGATCCCGCCGCGGTACACACCTTTGCCCATTTGTCTGCGTCGGTGGTGCTGTCTCGGCGGCGGGCCAGCGAGGGACTCTACCCTGCCGTCGATCCGCTGCAGTCGTCCTCGAGCATCTTGCGACCGACGACGGTGGGTACTCGGCACTACGAAGTTGCTCGTGAGGTTCGTCGCACGCTGGCAATCTATGAAGACCTCAAGGACATCATTGCGATGCTTGGCCTGGAAGAGCTGTCGGCTGAGGATCGCCGCATCGTGCAGCGGGCACGCCGTCTGGAGCGGTTTCTGACCCAGCCCTTCCATACCACCGAGCAGTTCACCGGGATGGCAGGGAAGGCGGTCAGCCTGAATGACACGCTCGACGGCTGCGAGCGGATCCTCGGAGACGAGTTCGCCGACCTGCCAGAGCGGGCCCTCTACATGATCGGCCCGATCTCCGACGCGGCCGGGCGGTAGGTCCAATGCGATTGAAGATCCTGCTGGCAACCGAGGTGCTGACTGACGAGACGGTCGAGAAGGTTACAGCCGACGGGTTGCACGGGAGCTTTACGCTGCTGCCGCGGCACACGGACGTTCTGGCTGCCCTTGTGCCCGGCCTGGTATCCTACCTGTTGCCAGGCGGGGAGGAACGGTTTGCGGCGGTCGACGGCGGTCTGATGGTAAAGCGCGGTGCCCTGGTAACGGTGTCCACCCCGCGGGGGGTTCTCGGCGACGATCCGGATCGATTACACGTTCTGGTCGAGGAAGAGTTTCGGGCGGTCGACGAGCGGACCCGTCAGGCGCGCAGCGCCGTCGCTCGCCTCGAAGCGGACTTCATCCGCCGTTTGATGGAGTTGGAGGATCGTGTCGGCGCCCGATGATCCGCTGGCGAGCCGCATTGCCCGCCGCGCCCGACGCCGTCAGCGTGCTCGCCGCCATCGGGAGCGCGGCACCTGGTTCGGGCTTGGCATGTACGGTATGGTCGGCTGGTCGATCGCGCTGCCCACCGTTCTGGGTGTTGCGCTTGGCGTATGGATCGATGCCCGCTGGCCGAGCCGGTACTCCTGGACGCTGATGCTGCTGGTGGCTGGCCTGGTAATCGGGTGCTGGAACGCCTGGTACTGGGTCTCGCTCGAGCAACGTGCGATTCAGTCGAAGGACGAGGGCAGCGATCCGGGCGGAACCAATGACTGAGGTCGTTGCGAGGTCACTGCTGTCCGCAGCTGGCGGTCTTGGGCTCGGCCTGCTGTACTTTGGAGGATTGTGGTGGACCGTGCGTCGGATCGCGACGGTTCGATTCCCGGCATTGCTCGTGGTCGGCAGCTTCCTGGTTCGGACCGCGGGAGCCGCGGCGGGTATCGTCCTGTTGTCCGGTGGACAGGTCGTTCCCCTGTTGGTATCGGTTGCGGGCTTCCTGGTGGCGCGCACGATCCTGATTCGCGTCGTGGGTGCGCCAGACCGGCCCGGGCAACCCAGCCCAGCCGGCGATCCCCCGTCAGGTTCGTAAGGAGGGAACGGGAGTGGATCTGACTCCGGACGAGATCGTCTTCTGGCAGTGGGGTGTGGTCAAGGTCAATGCCACCCTGGTCTGGACGTGGGCCGTGATGATCCTGCTGGCAGGCGCGTCATGGTTGCTGGGACGTGGCTTGCGAACCGACGGCACCCTCACCCGCGGTCAGAACATTCTCGAGGCGGTCGTGTCGCTCATTCTCGATCAGATCCGCGAGGTGAGCGGACAACGTCCTGGACCGGTACTCAGTTTCGTAGGAACGCTGTTCCTCTTCGTCCTCGTTTCCAACGTGCTGAGCATCGTGCCGGGATACCACGCCCCGACCGGTTCATTGTCGACCACGGCGTCGCTGGCGCTCTGCGTCTTTGTTGCGGTGCCGGTGTTCGGCATTCGGGAGCACGGGCTTCGCGGCTATTTGAAGCAATATGCGCAGCCGTCGCTGTTCATCCTGCCCTTCACGATCCTGGGTGAGTTGTCCCGTACGCTCGCGCTGGCGCTGCGGCTGTTCGGCAATATGATGAGTGGCACGGTAATCGTCGCTCTCCTGCTCGGTCTCGCGCCGCTGCTCGTCCCCGCCATCATGCAGGCATTCGGGCTGCTGATCGGCGTCATTCAGGCATATATCTTCGCCGTCCTGGCGATGGTGTACATCGCTTCGGCCACTCGAGCGCATGACGAGGTGGTCGCCACATCGGAACGACAGAGGAGCACCGATGGCTAGCTTAGGGGGGCTTGATTGGGTTGGGATCGTGTCCATCATCATGGCCAGCGTGGCGGTGAGCGTCGGATCGGTAGCCCCGGCCCTCGCCGAAGGCCGCGCCATCGTCCAGGCACTGGCCTCGATCGCACAGCAGCCGGATGAGGCAAACTCGATCAGTCGAACGCTGTTCATCGGCCTCGCGATCATTGAGTCGTCCGGCATTTATTGTTTTGTCATCGCGATCGTTCTGATCTTTGCCAACCCCTTCTGGGCCGCGTTGCTTTCGCGCGCCGGCGGATAAGCAGTTGCTGATCGATCCGTTTACCGTCGTTGCGCAGATCATCAACTTTGCGTTGCTGGTCTGGTTGCTCCGGCGCTTTCTGTATGACCCCGTCACCCGGGTCATGCGCACGCGTGAAGAACGGATTCGCGCGGAAACGGAGGACGCCCGACAGTTGCGTGAGGCGGCAGCCGCGGAGGGCGAGCAGTACCGGCGGCTGACTGCCGAATTCGAGTCGGACCGTGAGCGTCGGCTGGCTGAGACTCGGGCCGAGCTCGAGGCCATGCGGCTGGAACAGGTTCGCGTGGCACGGGCTGAGGTCGAGGCACTGCGGGCGCGGTGGCAGCATGGGCTGGAGCAGGAGCGGGCGGCCTTCGTTCGCGAGCTCCGTCGCCGGGTAGGTCACGAAAGCCTGGCTGTGATCCGGCAGGCGCTCCGGGAGATGGCCGATACGGAGATAGAGGCGCGGCTGGTGACTCGCTTTACGGAGCGGCTGGCGACGCTCGACTCCGAGACCCGAGAGCGGATTCGAACGGCCGCCCGCGACGCCGGTGCACGCCAGCCGGTTGTCCGAACGGCGTTTCCCTTGTCTGCGGAGCAAGAGATGGAGGTTCGGCGTGCGGTCGGGGTCGCCGCCGCGTACGAGGGCGACATGCGGTTCGAGACCGACCCGGCCCTCGTGGCCGGGGTCGAACTGCGGGCCGGAGGATGGAAGGTCGCTTGGGCCATCGACGATTACCTTCAGTCGCTCGAAGATGCCATGAGTGAGATGCTGGCTGCCGAGCCGATTCCGGATCGCGACCGTGATTGAATCGAATGCGCAGCTTTTGTCCGCGCTCGACGGGACTCCAGGCCTTCTCGCGGCGGCCAATCGGAGCCGCCAGCCCGGCCTGACGCTCCGTGAGGTAGGAACAGTTCGGTCGGTCGGACAGGGGACGGCTCGGGTAGACGGCCTTCCTGGGGTTGGTGCGGAGGAGCTGGTTGAGTTCGCTGCCGGGGTGACCGGGCTTGCGTTCAATCTCGACCCCGACGAGGTGGGCGTCATTCTCCTGGGCGATGGCCGAGCCATCGTGGCCGGGAGCGAGGTGCGTCGGACCGGTCGGGTAACCGATGTCCCGGTCGGCCCCGGGCTGCTCGGCCGAGTCATTGATCCGACGGGGCATCCGCTGGACGGCGGCGGGCAGGTCCGCGCCGCGGCTCGGTGGCCGGTCGAGCGGGAGGCGCGTCCGATCATTCACCGGGCGCCGGTCACCGTTCCGCTCCAGACGGGGCTCAAGGTTGTCGATGCGCTGGTGCCGATCGGTCGGGGCCAGCGGGAGCTCATCCTGGGCGATCGCCAGACGGGCAAATCGGCGCTGGCGCTGGATACGATTCTGAATCAGCACGATCAGGACGTCATCTGCGTGTACTGCGCCATTGGACAGCAGACTGCCTCGGTTGCCGGCCTCGTAACTGAGCTCAGGCAGCGCGGCGCCCTCGAGTATTCGGTCGTCGTCGTGGCACCCGGCGAGGCGGCGCCCGGCCTCCAGTACATCGCTCCATACGCAGCAACCAGCATCGCGGAGTACTTCATGGAGGACGGGCGGGACGTGCTGATCGTCTACGACGATCTGACTCGCCACGCCCAGGCGTACCGCGAGCTCTCGCTGTTGCTGCACCGGCCGCCAGGGCGGGAGGCGTTCCCGGGCGACATCTTTTACCTGCATGCCCGTCTGCTCGAGCGCGCGACGCGCCTGCGGCCGGAGTTTGGGGGCGGCTCGATCACGGCGCTGCCCGTCGTCGAGACGGAGGCCCAGAACCTGTCGGCCTACATTCCGACCAACCTCATTTCGATCACGGATGGCCAAGTGTACTTGTCTCCTGGCCTGTTCCAGAAAGGGGTTCTTCCGGCTGTGGACGTTGGTTTGTCCGTGTCCCGGGTGGGCGGTAAATCGCAGCTGGCCTCGTATCGCGCCATCGCGGCGGACCTTCGATTGGCGTACAGTCAGTTCGAGGAACTGGAGGCATTCACGCGCTTTGGAACTCGCCTCGATGAGGAGACCCGGCGAACGCTGATCCGCGGCGAGAGGGTCCGCGAAGTGCTCAAGCAGCCGCAGTTTGCAACCGTGCCAGCTGCGGAGCAGGTGATCACGCTGCTCATCGTCACGTCCGGGTTGTTCGACAACCTCTCGGTTTCCCGCATCGCCGAGGCGGAAGCGCTGGTTCGCGATGCCGTCGTCCGCGAGCTCCCGGACGTGGCTGCCGCCATCAGGAGGGGAGATCGTCTGGCCGATACGCAGCGTGACCAGATCCTGACGGTGGCTGGCCGTCACCTCGACACGTGGCGAGCGGGGTCTGATGCAAACGTATGAGCGGATCAGGCGGCGGCTGGAGACCGCTGAGGATCTGCGTTCCATTGTTCGCACGATGAAGGCGCTTGCGACGGTGAGTATCCGGCAGTACGAGGTCGCGGCTGCGGCGTTGGAGGAATATGCCCAGAACGTCGACTATGGGCTGCAGATCCTGCTTCATACACGACCCGGCGCGGTTGGCGAGATCGCTGGCGACGAGGCCGTCCACCGGGCGGGCGCGATCGTGTTTGGGTCCGATCAGGGCTTGTGCGGAGCATTCAACGAGAGGATCGCAGCCTACTTTCTCGATCAGCACCAGGCTCGCCGCGCAGAGGCCCGCGGTCCGGTACTGGCTGTCGGGGCCCGGATTGGTGCGCGCCTGGCCGATGGTGGCGCGCAGCCGGAAGCGACCCTGTCGCTCCCGGCATCGGCTGCGCTGATTGGAGCCCTGGTTGAGGAACTGCTCGCCCGAATCGATGGTTGGCGTACCGCGGGCTCGACGGACGGAATTCGGGTGTACTTCAATCGTCCATATAGCGGTGCCATCTTCCGGCCGACCGTCCGTACGGTGCTGCCGTTCGAACGCGCCAGGCTCGAGGCATTGGCGGCTGAGCCATGGCGCCCTCGGGCGCTTCCAATGGCGGCGGGTGACTGGACCTCGCTGTTTACTTCGGTGGTGCGCCAGTACCTGTTCGTGACGCTCTGCCGAGCGGCTGCGGAGTCACTCGCGAGCGAGCACGCCAGCCGTCGTGCCGCCATGCATGCTGCTGAGCGGAATGTCGACGATCGGTTGCTGGTCCTTCGAGGAGAGTTTCATCTGCACCGCCAGTCATCGATCACGACCGAGCTCCTGGATATCGTCTCTGGTTATCAGGTCCTGGCGCGCCGGGATCATACCTCATAGCGGACGGTGTCGTCCCGACCTTCTACCGGGCACTAGGACACCTGATGGCGTCACCCCCGCCTTGAGCGCCAAGCCGATGCCACCCAGGACGAGCGCGCTCGCCACCGCCAGCCGGATGGTGACCGGCTCAGCGAGGAGCACCGTACCGCCGGCCGCTGCGATGACCGGCACGGCGAGTTGGACGACTGCTGCTGCTATCCCGGTGAGTCCGCGCAGCGCCTGATACCAGATGACGTAGCCGACGCCCGAAGCCAGCGCTCCAGAGATCACGGCCAGCACGACGCCGCGCAGTTCGAGGTCGTCCCCGCTCCAGGTTGCGAGGAGCAGGATCGCGGCCATCGGAACCGTCCGCCCGAAGTTGGTCGCGGTCTGCGCCAGAGGGTCAGGCAACCCCCGCCCAGCAAGCGAGTAGAACCCCCACGCCACGCCGGCTACGACCATCAATGCTGCACTGGCGACTGGCGGTGCCGTGACGCCCGGAAGCAGCAGGTACACGAGCCCCCCGAACGCGACGGCCAGGCCCGCCCACTGGCCCGGTCGCGGACGCCCCTCTCGACGGAGGCTGGCCAGAATCATGGTGACTTGCACGGTGCCAAAGAGCAGCAGTGCTCCGGTACCGGTGCTCAGGCCGACATAGGCAAACGAGAAGGGAACCGCATACAGAAAGAGGAGCACGGCTGGCCACCAGGACCGTCCTGAGCTTCTCGAAGCGCTCGGCCGGCTCCGAACCAGCGCGCCAAGCGTAACCGCGCCGGCCACGAGCCGAAGCGCGGTGAAGGTTCCGGGGTCGATGACTGCTTCGGCCAGCGCAAGCCGACAGAGAACGGAGTTGGCAGCAAACGCCGTGAGGGCGAGCGCGGTGAGGCCCGCGGTCCTGGCTGGATTCATGTCGCCGTACCATGCCTTACCGCCGACGATTTGGCAACCTAACGGCGGCCGCGACCTCGAATCACCCTGGTGGCCTCCTCGATCAGCCGGTGGCGGTCGACCTTGTGGGTGCCCGCGACCGGGATTTCCGGAACGACGACGACCGCGCGGGGGTGGGCATAGGCGGGACCGTGGTCGAGCGCATAACGCCGAAGCTCTGCTTCCGAGATGGCCTGCCCTGGCGTTGCGACCACGAACGCTACCGGGATCTGGCCCTTGATCTCGTCGGCCACCGGGACGACCGCAGCTTGCGCCACGCCCGGATGCCGCTCGAGCACCCCCTCGACTTCACCGGGGTAGACGTTCTCACCGCCGCAGACGAACATGTCGTCCGCCCGACCAATGAAGTAAAAGAACCCGTCCACGTCGCGACGCATCAGGTCGCCAGTGGTATACCACCCATCCCGAACTCGCTCGGCCGTGACGCGGTCGAGGTTGAGATAGCCGGGCATCAGGGCCGGGCTGCGCAGCTCGAAGACACCTTCGTCGGGAGACGACCCGCCGGCAAGGCGCCACTCCACATCAGGCCACGGGTGCCCAAGCGAGAGCGGCGGTCGCGCCAGGCCAGCCGGGTGCGGGCCGAAGGGGCACGGGCCGGCCTCGGTCGTCCCGTAGCTGTTGCCAATGACGGCGTCCGGAAAGATCGACTGGACCTGCGCAAGCAGCGCATCAGTCAGTGGAGCAGAGCCGATCAGTACCTGGCGGACGTGCCGGAGGTCGAGCTGCGCCAGCAGTTCGCGCTCTCGCGCAATCAGCGCGAACATGGTGGGAATGCCTGACAAGACCGTACAGCGATAGGCGGCAACCGTCTCCAGGTACTGCCGGGCTTCGAAACGCGGCAGCGACACGATGGTCATCCCGTTCGACACCGCCACCGTGGAGAAGAAGAGGCCGTTCTTGTGATAGGTTGGCGCGACGACCAGCGTGACGTCCCGTCGCCCGGCGTCGCAGCCCACGTAGTACTTCCGGAGTGCCCAGAGCTGGCCCTCGTGGAGCAGGGGCACGCCTTTGGGACGTCCGGTCGACCCGGAGGTATAGAGGATCTTGGCCAGATCGTTCGGGCCAGGGTGGACTGTCTCCCACGGGCCGGCATCCAGGAACTGCTGAAAACCGTGTGGCCCGGGGTCATCGAATCGGATCGTTACAACCCCTTCGGGTACGAGACCCGCCCGTTCCTGGTCCGTCACGACCGCCGCAATGTCAGCGTCCGCGAAGATGAACGCGACCGTCTCCGCAGGCAGCTTGAAATTGATCGGAACAGCGACCATGCCGGCCCTGAGGATGCCGAAATAGACCGCCAGGAACTCTGCCCGGTTCTCCGCCAGGATCGCGATTCGGGTCCCCGGCGCGTGGCCGAGTCGGACCAGCCCGCGGGCAACGGCGTTGGCGGTAGCGTCGAGGGTGGCTGTCGACCAGGTTACCGGCGCGCCCGGTGTGCGGAGATCGATGAAGGCCGGATGGTCCGGCGCTTCACTCGAGGTAACGTTGCCCAGATTGACGCGATCGATCATGGTATGATCAGCACCTTGCCGACAACTTCACGGTCCTCGAGCAATCGTTCACCCTCGGCCGCCTGGTCGAGCGGCAACCGCGTGTCGATGACGGGTGCCAGCTGTCCCTCGGCAATCATCGCCATCAGCCGGACGATGTCGTCCGGGGTCCAGCCGTTCGAGCCGATCATCTCGTGCTCGAAGGTCCAGAGGTAGCGCGCATCGGTACGAAGGTCGAAGCCGGCAGTCGCGCCGCAGGTCAGAATGCGCCCACCCACCCGAACGCATTTCTGGGTTTCGATCCAGGTGTCGCCTCCGGTGAAGTTGACAGCCACATCGACGCCGCCTTCACCAGTGATGCGTGGCTTGCCATACCGCGCACGGACCCCGTCGACAAAACGCGTTTCCTGGTAGTTGATGCAATGATCGGCGCCGAGTGCTTCGAGGCGGGCGATCTTCGCGGCTGAGCTGGCGCATGCGACGACCTCAGCGCCGAGCAGCTTGGCCAGCTGAACGCACGCGACGCCCACACCGCCACTCGCACCCAGTACCAGGACGCGCTCGCCGGCCTGGACTCGACCCCGGGTGACCAGCATCCGGTGCGCGGTGGCATACGCCAGCGGCAGCGACGCTGCGTCCTCGAGTGATACAGCATCCGGCACACGAATCAGCTGCGTCTCGGGAACAGAGACGAACTCGGCGCGCCCACCATCGGCGACCTCGCCAATCATGCCGAACCGGTTGCCTCCGCGGTACACCGGGTCGATCACCACCCGATCGCCGGGGGACCAGCGGGTTACCTGCGAACCGATCGATGCGACCGTGCCCGCGATGTCCGACCCCACGACGATCGGCAGGGGAATCCGGATCCCGGGCATGCCGCGACGGGTGAAGATGTCGTGATAGTTGAGAGCCGTCGCTGCCACGGCAACCAGGACATCGGTGGGGCCGGGGGTTGGATCGGGATAATCGGTGCGATAGACGAGCTGGTCCCGCCCGCCGTGCGCCACGGTAACGACAGCCCGCATGCAGTGCCTCGTACCAGATGGGTTGAGGCCGGTCAGAGTACCGGCGTATACTTAATGGAATTAAGGTAATGATTGTCCGGCCACGGGCAAGCAAGCCTCGCCCGCCATTCGGAGATCGAGATGAGCCGCCGCGCCGCGAAAACGGATGACGAGATTCTGGCGGAAGCCATCCGCGTCGTCCGCCGGCGCGGACGTCATGTCACGCTGGCCGAAATTGGCGCCGAGGTCGGGTTGACCGCCGCTCGGCTGATTCAGCGATTCGGGTCGCGCGGGAGGTTGCTGGCTCTGATCGAGGACCGTGCCGATCGTAGAATCCTCGATGCGGTCCTCGACGATCTCGATCTCGAGGGCGACCCGATCGGGGCGTTGATCGACAGGCTGGCGCAGGTCGCCGTCCGGAACGCGGCGCGGCTCTACCTCCTCTCCAATTCGTATCTCTACGATCCCGGGCACCTCGCGACACCAGGGGGCGCCAGGGCTGCCAAGGCGCGCGAGACGCTGGTCATCGGACGAATCCGTGCCATCATCGACCGTGCGGTGATGGAACGATGGATTGCGCCCGGGCTCGATCGTGCGGCGCTGGCCCGGGCAGTCTGGATTACCTGGGTCGGGACCTACACCGCCTGGGCCTACGCACCAGTCGGATCGCTTCGGCGTCTCGTCAGGCAGGACCTTCGCACCCTGCTCTGGCCCTACCTTACGCCTCGCGCTCGGGTTCGCCACTCGGCACGGTAGCGTCTTGCCGGTCTGGGGGTGCGTCCGGGGCGCGTTTGGGAGGAGATGGCGACCGGGGCGTCCCGACGTCGTCGTCATACAGCATCCGCACCGCCGGGGTGTCGAGATCGTCGAATTGTCCGGCACGTGCGGACCAGACGTAGGCCAGGACGCTTGCGCCTGCAACGATGATGGCCAGAGGAAGCACCACGAACAGGATGCTCATGCCGCCTCCGCCAGGTTCGAGGAGGCCTGAAGTGGCTCGCTCCGGCTGGCCGACTGCTGCAGGCCGAAGGTGTGTCCGAACCAGCTGGCGGTCACGACGGTGACGGACGAAGCCGGCATCAGGATCGCCGCCACGAGAGGCGACAGGATCCCGGTCATGGCGAACAGCACACCGAGCGCGTTGTAGCCCAATGCGAAGGCAATGTTCCGCTTGATCACACGCATGGTGCGGGCGCTGCCATCGGCCAGCTCGACCAGCGGTGTGAGTCCCGGCGTGGTCAGGTACGCATCAGCGCTCGACAGCGATGCCTCCGCACCTCCGTGTACACCGATGCCGACGTCGGCGGCGGCAATGGCCGCGGCGTCGTTGACGCCGTCTCCCACCATAACAACGGTTCGTCCACCCATTTGCCGCCGCGTCTCGACGACTGCTTGCTTCATTTCCGGTGTAGCGGCGCCGATGATCTCGTCCGGTCCGAAACCGAGTGCGGCGCCGACGGCCTTGGCAACCCGGGCATCGTCGCCCGAGAGCAGCAGGGTGCGCCAGCCGCGCGCGCGCAGCGCGGTCAGCGCCGCCGCGGCGTCTGCCCGAATCCGGTCACCCAGGCCGGCGATGGCGATCACGCGGCCATCGACGGCGACGAGCACCGGCGTCAGGGTCGGCTGGGTCAGCCGGGTCAGCCAGCGTTCACCGTCCTCAGCGTAGCGACCGACGAAGGCGGGCGAGCCCAGCACGACCTCGCGTCCGGCGACCGTACCGACGATTCCGCCGCCGGTCACGTGCCTGACCTCAGTTGCCTCGTGCTGTGGTGCATCGGGCCAAGCGCGTCGGAACCCGTCGGCAAGCGGATGGGAGGAGCCGGATTCGAGTGCGAGCACCAACGCCTGGGCTGTCGGGTCGCCGTGCCACTCAACCAGTGTCGACTGCCCTTCGGTCAGGGTGCCGGTCTTGTCGAGAATCAGCTCGCCTGGAGTCGAGAGTTGCTCCAGCGCATCGCCGCCCTTGATGTAGATGCCCCGACCGGCTGCGCGCCCAACCGCGACGGTGACGGCCAGCGGCGTCGCGAGGGCCAGTGCGCAGGGACAGGTCACGATGAGCAGCGCAATGGCATAGTCCCAGGCGGCGGCCGAATCCCGTGGCAGCCAGATCAGGAACGTGATCGTTGCGAGCGTCAGGATCACGGCGACGAAGATGCCCGAGAGTCGATTGGCAAACGCGATTACCGGGGCGCGACGTGCCGCGCTTTCCTCGACCTGGCGGAGCAGCCGGGCGAGTCGCGAGCCGCTGCCGGCTGCCTCGACGCGAACGCGAACCGGGGCTCCGACATTGAGCGTGCCGGCGTAGACGCGGTCGCCCTGCCCGGTCCGGATCGGCTCCGATTCGCCCGTCAGCAGTGCAGCGTTGACGGTGGTAGTGCCCGATGAAACGAGTCCGTCGGCGGGAAAGGTTTCGCCGGCGCGCACCAGGATCTCCATGTCCGGGAGCAAGGCAACCGCCGGCAGCTCCTGCTCGGTGCCGTCGGCCGCAACGACGCGTGCGGCACCCGGTGCCAGCGAGAAGAGCAGCTCGGAGGCATCGGTTGCTGCACGCTGGCCGCGTTGCTGCAGGTATCGCCCCGCCAGCAGCAGGAAGATCAGGATGGTCAGGCCATCGAAGTAGATTGGCCCGCTGTCGGTGATGGTGTTGATTGCTCCGCGAATGAAACCTGCCGCCAGGGCGATGGCAATCGGCAAATCCATGTGCAGCGACTTGGTGCGCAATGCCGCTATCGCGCCAGTAAAGAAGACTCGGCCCGGAAAGAGAAACGCGGGAATTGTGAGCAGCAGCGAGACCCACCGGAACAGCCCGAGATAGGCCTCCTCCATCCCGTGGAACTCTCCTGAGTACAGCGCCAGCGCCGGAAGCATCACGTTACCGGCAATGGCGCCAGCCACGCCGATCCGAACCAGCGCAGCCCGATCCTCGCGCCGACGCATGGCTTCGCGGGCAACGCCGCGGAACGGATGGGGCGGGTAGCCGAGCCGGTCGAGTGTCTGCGCAATGGTCGAAAGAGGTGCCTGCGCCGGCGACCAGCGCACCTGTGCCAGCGCCCGGCGCACGTCCAGCTCGACGCTCAACGTTCCCGGCACGAGCAATGGTACCCGCTCGACCAGCCAGACGCAGCTGGCGCAGTGCACGCCCTCCAGGTAGAGCTCTGCGCTGGCGGTGCCGTCGGCATCGTGGCGCACGTACAGCTCCTCGAAGGCAGGGTGGTCGAACTCGGCGTAGTTCCGTCCGCTGCTGGCCACGGCCATACCGCGCCGCTCGCCGAGTTCGTAGTACCGTTCCAACCCGCCGGCGTGGAGAATATCCCAGGCAGTTGCGCAGCCGGCGCAACAGAACGACGGACTGCCATCTGCCCGGCTCGCATCCAGGGGAACGGCGAGGCCGCAATGCGCACAGGGCGTTCCGATGGTCGCCGTCACGTCACGGGCCATGATGATGAGCCGCTTCGAAGCCGGGCACCGCCGGCAGCAGACGGTGCAGGGCATTGCCGCCTGGCAGAACACCCAGGTGCAGCGCGATCGATGCCAGCCCGAGCACGATGATGACGACGGCGCTCACCAGCGGCAGCCGGGTGCGAAACCGCCCGGTCAGCCGCTGGGCTGCCGCGCCGACAGTGAGCATCATCGGGAGGGTGCCGACCCAGAACAGGCTCATCACAGCGGCAGCGGACAGCGCCGATCCGGTTCCCGCAGCTACGGCGACGAAGGCCCACATCCAGCCGCACGGCATCAGGGTTGTCGCGAGCCCGGTCGTGGCCGCACGGACTGCTGGCGCGCGATCGCGAAACCGGAGCAGCACCGTGCCCATGGCGCGCTGCCAGAAGCCAGGAACCTGTGGTGCGCCGAGTCGCACGCCCTTGGCGCGAAGCAGGGCGTGAATGCCCCAGCTGACCAGGAGGAGGCCGGTTGCCAGCGCCGCCGCTGGGCCGAGCCAGGCACCCGCGACGCCGGCCGAGATGCCGAGCAGGAGATACGAGGCCAGCCGCCCGAGGTTGTAGGCGAGATGATGGCGCCGCGCCGCTCGTCCGCGACCACCCTGCGGGTCGGGATCGGCGTACAGACAGGTGAACGCCCCGCACATCGCGGCGCAGTGCACGCTGCCGAGCAGCGAGGCTCCCAGCACGGCAGGGGCGAGCGTGTTCATTGGCTACTCTCGTCGAAGCCCGGCTGCGACACGCGCCGGATCAGGCTCACCGGGGCGTCGGGTCACCAGGGTGCCGACTGCATCGTAGCTGGCGTCGATGCGCAGCGGGGCGACCAGTCGCTCGCCCGCGCGGTCCACCGTGACGACGACCTCCCAGAGGCCGGGCTGATCGATGGCCATGGTCGTGGTGTACCTGCCATCGCCTTGCGGGGTCGGCGTACTGGTCACGCTTCGGTTGGCATGGGCAATCGGCCGGGCCACGACATCGATCGTGGCGGCATCGAGCGGTGCGCCGTCACGGTCGGTGAGCAGGATGATCAGGGGGGTGGAGTCGCCGGACACGGGCGCCAGCGTCGGATGGACACGCCAGCCGAGTTCAGCTGAGCGGCGAACCTGCGCCTGAGTGGTATCCCACCCTACCGCGCGCCGGTAGTAGTCCGGCTCGACGGCAAAGTGCGGATCAGCCGAGGCGACGCGCATCAAGGTGATGCCCAGGGCAACATTGCCCAACAGGACGAGGGTGATGGCGGCAGGCCAGATTCGGTCTTTGCGGAACAGACGGCTCATGGATTGGTGCCTCCGATGGAGTCGGTCGGACCGAGCAGGTTGAAGGGGATCCGCTCGTCGAGTCCCTGGTCGTCACTGATCCGGACCGTCACATCCCGCCGCCCGCCGCTGAAGGCGGTACGCGGCAGCAGGATGAAGGCGCTGGTGGTTCGCAGCTTGTTGGGCTCGATGCTCAGGGGGCTTTCCGGTGTGATGACGGTTCCAACCTCCGCGCCGTCGATAGCAATGGTGTACGTGCGGACCTGGGCACTGCGATTGGCAATTCGAATCCGGATCTGATTGGCAACGCTTCCATCGGCCTCCAGCTGGAATGGCTCGCCGGTGCTGCGCAGAAGCGTGATGTCGGCGCTCGACCTGGTGCCCAGCACAGCGATGAAGGCGCCGAGGAACATGAGCAGCAGCAACGGGTAGATGACGACGCGGGGACGGAGCCGTTTCCCGGGCTTGCCTGCGAGGGCATCCTGCGTGGCATATCTGATCAGGCCGGGCGGCTTCCCGACCTGGGCCATGATGCTGTCACAGGCATCGATGCATTGGGTGCAGTGGACGCACTCCATCTGGAGTCCGTTACGGATATCGATGCCGGTGGGACAGGTGGTGACACATGCTACGCAGTCGATGCAGTCGCCTGCCCCCTCTGGGCGCACCTTACCGCGGCTTCGCGGCTCGCCGCGATTGTAGTCATAGGCGACGACCAGCGATTGCCGATCGAGCAGCGCGGACTGCCAGCGACCGTAGGGACAGGCGATCAGACAGGTCTGTTCGCGGAACCAGGTGAAGTCGGTGAAGACGAGACCGGTCGTCACCGCCATGACCAGAAAGGGGACGGGATGCTCACGCGGCGACAGCCGGACCCACTGGGCCAGCGCGTCGACCCCTACGAAGTACGCCAGGAAGGTATGCGCCAGCAGTAGGGAAAGCGCGAGGTAGATCGCGTACTTGAGCAGTCTTCGCGGGTGGAAGTGCCCGTGATTCCGATCAAGTCGAAGGGAGCCGCTGCGGCCCCCTTCGACCAGGCGCTCGATGGGGCGGTACAGGTACTCGAGGTAGATGGTCTGCGGACAGCCCCAGCCGCACCAGACTCGTCCGAACAGCGCCGAGAAAAGAAACACGGCAATCACCAGGGTCGCGAGCAGGAGCATCAACAGCACCGTGTCCGTTGGCAGGAACGTGGTGCCGAAGAGAGTAAACTCGCGGCGAGGTGCGTCGAGAAGAATGGCGGGCTTCCCGTTGATCTTGATGTGCGGGATCGCGATGAAGGCCGTCATCAGCAGATAAGCCACCGCGCGCCGCCGGTGCCACCAGCGCCCCGTAGAGGGTTTTGGCCGCAGCCAGTTGCGCGTCCCGTCTTCGTTGAGAGTCGGGAGAACGCGGCCGGCGGGTGCGGGGGCGTTGGTGCTCACCTGGGAACGAGCACGCCCTGAGGCGCCTTGGCCTGTTTGGGCGTGGTACCGCGCAGGGACCAGGTGTACGCGGTCACCTGATCGATCTGCGCAGGTGTCAGTGTCTTGCCCCAGGGTGGCATGCCTTTGGCCAGCACGCCATCGACGATGACGGCGTGGACACTATCGATACTGCCTCCGTGCAGCCAGTAATCATCGGTCAGGTTCGGTCCGATCAGGCCGCCGCCGTCGGCGACGTGGCATGCGGCGCAGTAGCGCTGGTAGATCGCACCTCCCTCCGCTTTCGCGGCGGGATCTTCTGCCAACGCGAGGAGTGCCGCCGGATCGGCCGGGCCTGCGCCCTGCGGGTGAGCCTCGCGCCAGGCTGCCATGTCAGCCTCGTATTCTGCGACGCGACCCTTGCCACTGCCGATGCCGCCGATGTTGAGGGCATAGACGATCGAGTAGATGATGGTGGCCCAGAAGATGATGACCCACCACCGTGGCATCGGGTTGTCATACTCCTGAATGCCGTCGTACTCGTGCTCGACCAGCCGATCCTTTTCGCTCATCCGTGCCTCACCGGGTCTTGGAATGGTTCGGTGTCGTGTTGTCCGGAACGGTACCGTTCTGACCGTCCTCGAGCGGAATCCTCTTGTCCGCTTCCCAGCGTGAGCGGGAAGCGGGACGAAAAACCCACCAGACGATCAGCACGAAGGCGATCAGAAAGAACACCAGTGCTACCTGGGCATAGGCCGAGAGACCGGCGTTGCCCATGATGTCGGAGAGCTTCACGGTGCACCTGCCGTCGTGGCGCTGGTCGAGATGTCACGACCGAGACGCTGCATATACGCGATGATGGCCACCATTTCCTTGTCAGCCAGCCCCTTGGGGCCGCCGGCGGCCTCGATGTCCCGCGCAATCGCCTCCGCCTGGGTCTTGGCCATCGGCTGTGCGTTGGTAACCGCCTCGCCATAGGGCACACCGAGCATCGCCATGGTTCCGACCCGCTTACCAAGCACGTCCCAGTCGATCGTGCGGGTGCTGAAGTGGCGATATGGGGGCATGATCGACCCGGCCGCGATCTCCTGCGGATTCTCGAAGTGCCGAACGTGCCAGAGGTTCGGATACTTGCCGCCGGTGCGCGCCAGGTCCGGTCCGATCCGTCGCGAACCCCACAGGAACGGATGCTCGTAAACTGATTCGCCCGGCTTACTGTACTCGCCGTACCGCTCGGTCTCGTACCGCAGCGGTCTGATCTGCTGTGAATGACAGTTGAAGCATCCCTCGCGGATATAGATGTCGCGGCCGTACAGCTCGAGTGGCGTGTAGGGTTTGACCGACGCGATGGTCGGGACGTTCGACCGGATCAGGAAGGTCGGCAGGATCTCGAACAGTGACGCAATGATCACCGCCAGCGTCGTGAGCACGGTAAAGAGGACCGGCATCCGTTCCCACCGGCGATGGAATGCCATCGACCGGAACCGGGCCAGCAGGCCGCCGGTGACCGGTGTTGCCGCAGGAGCCGAGTACGCCGGCGTCAGCGGGGCGGCGCGAACAACAGGTTCCTCATACCGGGCGGGCCGATTCCGCCAGGTCATGATCACATTGTACAGCAGGATCACGACGCCGATGATGTAGAGCGAGCCGCCCGCAACGCGAACCCAGTACATCGGCAGCAGGCGGACCACCGTCTCGACGAAGTCGGGGTAGGTCAGGCGGCCGGTGTCGTCGAAGGCGCGCCACATCAGGCCCTGTGTCACGCCGGCCGAGTAGATCGCAAGTACATAGAGGATGATGCCCAGCGTGCCGATCCAGAAATGGACCTCCGCGAGCTTCTTCGAATGCAGCGGGGCCTGGAACAGGCGCGGCAGGAGCCAGTAGATCATGCCGAACGTGATGAAGCCATTCCAGCCCAGAGCGCCGGTATGAACGTGGGCGATGATCCAGTCGGTGTAGTGAGCCAGGGCGTTGACGCTCTTGATCGAGAGCATCGGGCCCTCGAAGGTGCTCATGCCGTACGCGGTGATGCCGACTACGAAGAACTTGAGGATCGGGTCGTCGATCACCTTGTGCCAGGCACCGCGCAGCGTGAGCAGGCCGTTGATCATGCCGCCCCAGCTCGGAGCCCAAAGCATCACGGAAAAGAGCATGCCCAGCGTCGATGCCCATTCAGGCAGCGCGGTGTAGTGCAGATGGTGCGGACCAGCCCAAATGTAGAGAAAGACGAGCGACCAGAAGTGGAGAATGGACAGCCGATAGGAAAAGACCGGCCCCTCAGCCGCCTTCGGCATGAAGTAGTACATCAGACCGAGGAACGGTGTCGTCAGGAAGAATGCGACGGCATTGTGACCATACCACCACTGCATGAAGGCATCCTGGACCCCGGCATAGATCGAGTAGCTCTTGAAGAGCCCGGCTGGGATCGACAGGTTGTTGAAGATATGCAGGATGGCGACCGTGACGATGCTCGCGATGTAAAACCAGATCGCCACGTAGAGGTGGCGTTCGCGGCGGCGGATCATCGTCATCAGGAAGTTGACGGCAAAGACGACCCAGACGACGGCAATCGCGATGTCGATCGGCCACTCCAGCTCCGCATACTCCTTCGCCTGGGTCATACCCAGCGGCAGCGTCAGCGCAGCGGCGACGATGATGGCTTGCCAGCCCCAGAAGTGGAACTTGGACATCCCGTCCGACCACATGCGTGCCTTGAGCAGCCGCTGGGTTGAGTAGTAGGCGCCAGTAAAGAAGGCGTTGCCGCCGAAAGCGAAGATGACCGCGTTGGTGTGCAGGGGCCGGAGTCGACCGAACGAGGTCCACTCGATGCCCAGATTGAAAGCCGGATTGGCCATCTGGAGCGCCACCAGCAATCCGGCCAGCATGCCGATCAAACCCCACACCACAGTCGCAATGAGAAACTTCCGGACGATGGCATCATCGTAGGTGAACTCGTCGAGCAATCCTTCGCTCGGCGCGGTCCCGACGGCGGATCCGCCCATACCCGATCTCCTTGTCGTGATCACGATCGCCGGACCGCGCAGGTCCGCCGGTGGTCGCACCGGCCCGCCGTCGGTTCTCGGGCGGATAGCGATGTTGGCGCTGGGAAGTTCTCTGGGGGGGCGTGAAGTGGATGTTGAGCGATTATGAGGTCGTCTTCATGTCTCCGAGGCAGGGGGGGCGGGCGGGGTCCCGTCGAGCCGACTGACCATGGCCTTGGACAGGGCGACGTATCGGTCCGGATCCTCGACGGCATACCAAGTGAAGCCGTGCCTCCGGCTGAACCAGATATGACCCCCGAGCCCGAGCACGCCTTGGTGAATCCAGGCAATCAGGATGCTCCAAGCGCCCAGGAAGATCGAGAGGATGGCATAGAGGAAGGGGTGAACGACGACCTTGGCGACCAGCTTCCACCGGGGCCAGACGAGACGCCAGGTAATCAGAGCCAGGGCGATCATCGGGATGGTCGCGATCCCAGCATCGCGGAGGATCAGTGAGAGTTCTCGGTCGGTCGACCGGAGGAGCAGGAGCGCGGCGACGGGTACGAGGGCGTATCCGAGCAGCGTGGCTGCGAACACAATGCGTCCCATGCGAGGCTCCTCCCCGAGTCGACGGTGTTCAGGCGGATGGCATGGTCGCGTTGCCGCCGCTGACAACCACGACCACGCGTTCGTCGCGGGCCGGCCGGTAGCGTCCCGACGTGAGCGCGGCGAAGGCTGCCGCTCCCTCGGGCTCGGGCCAGATTCGCACCGCGTCCCAGAGGGTGCGCTGGGCCGCGACGATCTCGTCATCGGTGACCAGGATCGGCTTGTCGCGAAGGCGGGCCACAATCGGGTAGACCAGATCGCCGATTCGGCGGGGAGAGAGTGACGTTGCGAAGCTTTCCGTTGGGGCATCGACTGGTTGCCCGGCTTCGAGCGCGCGTTTCAGAGTAGGTGACCGCTCGGGTTCGACGCCAATGATCCGCCGCGCCCCGCCGTACCACGTCGCGATCCCCGCGAGCAACCCCCCGCCCCCGACCGCTACCAGCACGGTGTCGACGTCAGGTACCTGGGCAGAGATCTCGAGCGCCAGCGTTCCCTGCCCGCAGATGGTCTCAGGTTGATCGAAGGCATGGATCGCGAGCGCTCCGCTGCCTCGGGTCCAAACCTCTGACCGGGCCAGCGCTTCGGCGTAGCCTGCACCTTCCGATTCAACTTGTGCACCAGCCTGGCGAATCCGGTCGAGCTTGAGTGGCGCTGCTGTCGCCGGCACGAAGATTCGGGCTGGGATGCCCAGTATTCCGGCTGCGCACGCGACTGCGGCCCCGTGGTTGCCGCCGGATGCCGCTACCACACCAGCTGGCGGAATCCGGCGCGTGAGGAGGTTGGTAAAGGCGCCCCGAATCTTGAAGGAGCCTGCCCGTTGGAGGGTCTCGAGCTTGAGAGTGACCGACTCGATTGCCAGGTCCAGGTCTCGGCCGGCAACCGTCAAGACCGGAGTCTGGCGGATGAAGGGTGAAATGACCGAATAGGCTCGTTCGACGTCTGCCCGGCTGGGGAGGTTCGCAGTCGGCGAATTCACCACTCGTCAACCGCTTCGACGATCACTTCGACCTCAACCGGGACGTTAAAGGGGAGACCCGCGGCTCCGATCGCGGCCCGCGCATGACGACCGCGTTCGCCGAAGATCTCGACCAGGAGCTCTGAGCAGCCGTCGATGACGGCCGGCTGACCCCCGAATCCTGCCACCCCGTTGACGTAGCCATTCACCTTGACGATGCGGGCAACCCGGTCGAGCGACCCCAGCGCCAGGCGGATGACGGCAACGACGCGCAGCGCAGCCAGCCGGGCGCTCTCCCGAGCTGCCGACTCGCTGACGGTGGAGCCGACCTGGCCGGTGATCGGCCCATCCGGACCGATCGGGATCTGACCCGAGACATAGAGCAGCCGCCCAGTCCGGGTAAAGGGAAGGAAATTCCCCGGGCTTGCCCCGATTGTGGGAAGCGTGAGTCCCGACCGAAGCAGGCGCGCCTCGGGCAGGTCATCTGGATTGGTCATGGTCTCCTCTGAGTGCGGAGGACTCCATCGATCTGGCGCCTGGCCTGGGCAATACCCCGCTCATCACGGCGGTAAAAGGTCCATTGCTTGATCGACTTGGCCCGAACCAGTCCGGCCCGGACCAGGATCTTCATGTGCCGCGATGTGGTCGGCTCACTGACCTTGAGCCGGCGAGCAATCAGAACCGAGCAGACGCCGTCAGTCTCGAGATCACCGTCTACCTGTGCCGGAAAGTGCCGTGTCGGGTGCTCGAGCCAGGTCAGGATCTGCAATCGCTTGTCGCTGTTCATGGCTCGGAGAACGTCGAGGAGTTCGGGCACGGTTAGCAAGTTAACTAACCTGCTAACGCTGTCAACGACTCGGATCGAGGCGGTGTACTGTGGTCACGAGGAGGAGAGCGGTGCAGTGCTCGTGCTGAGCTTGCTTTGTCGCTTGCCGATCCGTGGTCCTGCACCGGGGATCAGCGCGACGGCAGTGTCAGGATGTTCGCTCCTTGCGGAACTTCCGGTACACCTCCGTGCCTGCACCGATCACCAGCAGAGCAATGCCCACGACAATCGTGTAGGGCAGCAGCGGCTCGACTCGCCGGGTGAACTCGGCGCCGAGCCAGACCAGCGCCGTAGCGACGACGAGGACCAGTCCGAGGTAGATGACGCGGTTCTTCGGCATATTGTGATCGCTTCGAGAGAGACCCTTGCCAATGTGGCGATCGGGTGGGGAGAGGTCAAGCGCGCTGCCGGCCTGTCTGGAGCCTCTGCGAGCCTCACGTCGCAAGCCCTGGTACGCGCGCCGCGAATAGCCCACATTGCGTCGCGCTCGAATTGCGGAGAACGGATGGCAAGCCTGCTGGGTGGGGTCGGTCTCTTCCTGATCGGCATGATTCTGCTGACCGAGGGCCTGAAGGCGGCGGCGGGGGACCGGCTGCGCGTGCTCCTGGTTCGCTTTACCGGGGGTCCGATCCGGTCGGTCGCCGCTGGAGCCGCCATAACGACGCTGGTGCAGTCCTCGAGCGCCACGACGCTGACGACGATCGGCTTCGTGAGCGCCGGGATGCTGACCTTCCCTCAGGCCGTGGGCGTTGTGTTCGGCGCGAATCTGGGAACCACGGCCACCGGGTGGATCGTGGCAGGACTCGGTTTCAAGCTCAGCATCCTCCCTATTGCTCTGCCGCTCGTCGGGATCGGCGCACTGCTTCGGCTGCTCGGACGGGGCTGGCTCTCCGATGCGGGACTTGCCTTCGCGGGTTTCGGGCTCCTGTTCGTTGGCATCGACACCATGCAGGTCGGCATGGCCGGGCTGGCCGAGCGACTCGATCCAGGATCGCTGCCGGGCTCCGGCCTGGCCAGTCGCCTGATCCTGCTGGCGGCGGGTGCACTCATGACAGTCCTGATGCAGTCCTCCAGCGCGGCCGTGGCCACGACGCTTGCTGCGCTCAATGCCGGGACCATCGATCTGTCTCAGGCCGGGACCCTGGTGATCGGACAGAACATCGGTACTACCGTCACGGCTGCTCTCGCGGCAATCGGCGCGTCGGTTCCGGCACGACGCACGGCGCTGGCCCACATTCTGTTTAACCTGCTGACGGGGCTGATTGCCTTCGGTCTGCTGCCGTTCCTGATGCCGCTGATGCAGTGGGTTTCGGGGGCAACCGGCGACGGCAGCGAGGCCATGACGATTGCCGCCTTCCATACCGCCTTCAACCTGCTTGGCGTTCTCATATTCTTGCCGGCGATTGAGCCGTTTTCTCGGCTGGTCATGCGGCTGATTCCCGATCGCGGCCCGACCCTGACGCGCTACCTCGATCGGAGTGTGACACGGTTGCCCTCGGTGGCGGTCGAAGCTGCCCACCGCAGCCTGCAGTCCGTTCTCGGTGCCATCCTGGAGGCAGTACGGGTGCACCGACCTGCGCCGGTCGCCGTTACCGCCGCGTTGGACGAGATTCGCAGCTTTCTCGCCGACGTTCGGACCGAGTCGGAATCGGCTGAGGCTCACGCCCGCCACGTGGCCGCGCTGCACACGGTCGATCACCTTGCGCAGCTGGCTCAGATGCTGCAGAAGCCGCCTGCGGCCGTCCTGATGGCGAACCCGCTGCTGACGCAGCAACGGCACGAGTTCGAACGAGTCGTTGCCGTCGCGGAGGCAGCGGTGCGGGAGCTTCACGGTGCGCGGGCGTCGGACGCCGCCGAGGCCGCCGCGAATCTTCGAGATCTGGCGCGGCACGATCGGCGACAAGTCATCGAGCAGGGCGCATCCGGCGCCGTTCCACTGGATCAGGCCGTGGCACTGCTCGACCTGATGCGCTGGTTCGAGTCAGCGGCCCATCACCTCCAGCGGAGCGTTCATTACTTGTGCTCCGGTGCAGCAGTCGAAAACGGGGTCGATTCCACATCCAAGCCAGCAGACGAGGCCGTGGACCGTTAGGCAGGCGGGCCGATCGATCCTGCCTCCAGCGACGAACGAGGGGCGCACCATCGGTGCGCCCCTCGTCGTATCACACGGTGCTGCGACCGCGGCCGATCAGAAGGAGCCGGTTACCCGGTAGCGAACCCTGATACCAGCAAACCGGGTGAACATCGCCTGGCGCATGACCGCGCGCGCCTCGTCGCTGATTGCGCACCCGCCGCCCTCGATGCGGATCCGCCAGGAGCTGCCGGCGTCCTGAACCGAGTAGAGTGCCGTGCCTCCCTCCGGGCCCGAGAAGGTTCGATTGTACTCGGTGCCCAGCGTCGGATGATTGAACCCGTCGGCCCGGACCTCGTAGCTGGTTGCGCCCGTCACCTTCGGAATCGTGAGGTACGGCACCACGCAGGTCGGGCCATCGTTGAACACGCTGAAGCCACCGGACCGCCACGGGTCGACCTCGATGACCACCTCGGCCTCGGCGAGAACCTTGAGCGATGCGTCCAGGACCTCGACTTTGATCGTTTCGGGGCCGCCAAGCGCCTGCTGACGGGCCTGGTACTGGGCAGTCGCGCCTTGCGAAAGGACACCACTAGCGGGTGTCAGCGTGCCGTGGGTTTGCGCGGACGTGAACCGGTACCGGACTTCGGACTCGGCTTCCGGGTCGAGCTCGGCCCGGAGCTGGGCGGTCTCGCCGAGCCGGACCGTGTCGCGGTTCGTGATCAACTCCACCTCGTACTCGACCTCGACGGTAACGAACGCCGTGTCACGGCCGCGCTCGACGTTGGTCTCCAAGTCCACGGCTTCGAGTAGGGCGTGCTTCTCGCCGGTGATCGTGTTGGTGATGGCTCGCTTCTCGCGGATCACGGCATCGTGCCGGCGTAGCTCCGTGACGACAACGACCACGCGATCCACCCGGGGCGGAGGAAACTCGAATTCTTCGTTGGCCCGGTATGCCACTTGCTGCCCAGTGGTCTCGAGCAGTTGCCCGTGATTTCCGGAGGTTTCCCAGGTTGCGGTCAGGTCGCCGCTGAAGTTGCGTTCCTGGCCCTGCTTGTCGCGGATACGCGCGCGGAGGTTGGCCTCAGCACCCTGTTTGATGGTGGTCCGGTCGGGCGTGATGTCGTAGGTGAGCTGAAGATCAGCATCGACGACGGCCTCGGCCGTGACGATGCGCTGCGGCCCGGCTTCCGGATTGGTCAGCGACTCGGGATTGAGCAGGACATCCACCCAGACCCGATCGATTTCGCCGCTCATGTCCCCGAGCTGTGGATTGGTAGCGACGTACTCGACCGAGGCGGTTTCGGTCCATTCGTTCGGTCCGGGCGCGTCGATGCCGAGGCCGCCGTGCTGATTCGATGAGCGCCAGCGGTAGCGCAGCGCCGGCGTGTTCTCCGGCAACGGAACACCCTCGCCGCGGGCCTCGACGGCGACCGTGAAGTTCGCGTAGCGGTGGGTGCTGTTCACGCTGGCTTCACCGGGGGAGAGGCTCACGGTCGGGTCCTGAACCATCACCGCGACCTCAGTCTCTCCTGACTGAGTGGCCGTCGTGAACATCCCGCGGGGCGCCAGCCCGGCAAGCGGCGCGGCGCCAAAGCTGGTGGTCCGCCCCGAAACGGTGCGAGCTTGGGTATTCACTGTAATGTTCGTCAGGTTGCCAGCGGTGCCGCCGCTCGAGGCGAGCACCCCGACATCGCCACTCATGGTAAACGCCGGCAGGTCCTCCATGCGGTATGCCAGCGTCACGGTGACAGGCTGCGAAAACGTGACGCCGGCCGGGCCAAGGGCGTAGACCGGCCCAACCCGCTGCCAGCCCGTCGGTGGGACGGAGGTTGGCGTCGTCACTCGCGAGACCGTCACCAGCGTCGGACCGGAGACGGCGCCGGGGGGGACGGTAACGGTGACGGCCCCGTCCTCGAAGGTGACGGTGCCGCCCGTCGTGCCGACCTGGACGCCGTTGATGACGGTTACCGTGGCCGATCCGCTCTGCCCCTCGCTGGTGGCGGTGATCTGGACTGTGCCTGCGCCGACGGCCGTGACCAGTCCGGCAGTGCTGACCGTGGCCACAGCCTGGGCATTGCTGCTCCAAGTCACAGCGCGCCCGGTCAGCGCGTTGCCCTGGGCGTCGCGGACAGTGACCGTCAGCTGTTCCGTCTGCTGCGGTGCGATTGTAACTGCTGCCGGTTGAACGGCCACAGAGGCCACGGCGGCGGGCGGGGGCGGCGGGGGCGGTGGCGGGGGAGGCGTTGGTTGTGTCGAGTCGCCGCCACAGGCAAGAACGGCGACCGCGACGGCGGCGACCAGGCCGGGGCGAATCGATCGAGTAGAGTGGTGCATTGGTTGCCCTCCACGGCAGGTGTCTCTTAGAGGCGCAGGATACCGCTGGCGGGGATCATCCTGGCGAGTAGTCGGCGGCCCCGCTGGATGGGGGCCGGATCGAAAACGCAGGGTCGCGTCATCCCCCGAGCATGAACTGTCGGGTGAACTTGATGATGAGCGCGCGTTCGAGGGGACCGCCGTCGATCCCGGTACGGGACACGGGACCGACGTGTTCGAGGTCGTTGAAAACCACGAACAGTCCGGTTCCAGCGGTCGTGAGCCACCCGAACCGAACGTTGCTCGAGAGATTGCGACTTCGGTCATTGTACTGAATCAGTGACTGCAGGTAGATACGCGGCGTGAAGGAGTAGGCAACCCGGAGGGCGGCCAGCGCCGTTTGAAATCGCCCGCTGTCCAAGTCGACGTCGTGGTACTGGACCCGCAACGAGGAGACCAGGGCATCGGTGAGTTGCCCGCTGACCGTCGCACTGCCTCCTTTGCGGGTGCCGTTGTAGAAGCCCCCAATGTCGAGCCGACCCTCGATCCGCAGCGGCGCGCTCAAGTTCGAGTTGTAAGCAAAGCCCCATTCGAAGTTGTCGTAGGTGCCTGGGGGGACGACCACGCCGGGAGAAATCTCGAACGGCTCACGGAGGCCCTCTCTGACGAAATTGACTGCCGGCAGCTGAAAGAAGGCGCCGTTGGCGAACTGGAAGTGGCCATCGATATGGATGAAGCGACTCTCCGAGAACCCATCGAGCGCGAAGTGCTCCCGATAGCTGATGTGCGGACGCCACTCATAGAGCCAGGGAGTGTTCTCGAAACGAACTCGCCGCATCAGGCTGGCCGACAGAAAGCGATACTCGGTGCGAGGGAGAAACCCGACTTCCGGGTTGAATCCCTCTACCACTTCGCGGTAGGAGACACTGCTGTTCCAGTTGGCCGTGTTGTAGCCGACATTGGCGCTCGCGGCGTACTGACCACCGTCCAGCCCCGGCGTGCTGGTTCGCGCAGCGTAGCCATCGATGGTCCAGGCCGTGCCGACGCCAAGGCGTCCGTCGAGGCCGAAGGTCAGGTTGTAGTCGCTGCCGTCGTCGGTGTTGAGGCGGGAGACGAAGATGGCCCCGAGGCGTGAGCGGTTGGGCAACTCACGAATGACCCGCGCAACGGAGAAGTTGTTGGCCGGCGACCACGGGGTTCGCTGCCCGGTGATTGGGTCGTCGACCTCGACTCCCCGGGCTTGCACGTTCATCAGACCGACGATCGTTTCACCGACTCGGCCCGTTAGGCGGGTGCCGGCCAGGATGGGGGCCTCGAGACCCCGCTCGATGCCGATTCGCCGGCTGAAGAACAGGTCGGTGGCCTGGCTCGTCCCGACCGCGAAGATGCCGGCGTTCTCGAGGAAGAACGGCCGCTTCTCCGGAAAGAAGAGGTTGAAGCGGGTCAGGTTGATAGCCTGGTCATCTGCCTCGACCTGGGCGAAGTCGGTGTTGACGGTCAGATCGAGGCTCAGGCTCGGGCCTAACGCGATCTTGGCATCGCCCCCGACTTCGCCATTGAACTCGGCGCCGCCGGGCAGGCTGTAGTTTCGTTTGCCCGAGCCGAGCACATAGGGGATGACCGTGGTGCTGAGACGGAACGGCGCTTCGAGGTCGTGGAGGCGGCCGGCCAGCGACACCCGATACAGGTCGAACTGGCGTGGGATGGGCGACCAGAACGACTGCTCGTTGCGCCGTCGAATCCGGCGGGAAAAGTTGAGGCCCCAGGTCTGCACCTCGCCGCTGCCGTAGCGGAGGGTCGAGAAGGGTATCCGGAACTCCGCATACCAGCCGTTGCCGTCGCGACTGGTGGCGACCGTCCAGCTGCCGTCCCAGTTCAGGTTGAAGCCACCGCCGCCGCCTCCATCTGGCGAGACCTGGCCGTCATACTCGATCCCGTTGGGCGTCGTGCCAAAGACGAAGCCGTTCTGGCCGTCGAGGAAGGTGTCCAGCAGAATCAGAAACGCATCCGTTTGGTTCGGGCTGGCGTCTCTTCGCGTCTCGCCGGCAATGATGCCGTTCGGATCGGAATCGAAAAGCCACGCTCCGATGTACAGCGCCACGGTGTCATACAGAATCCGAACTTCGGTCTGCTCCGAGGCGAGACTCCCATCCTGTGGAGCACTCTGCACGAAGTCGGTCGCGGGCCGCGCACGCTGCCAGACCTGTTCGTCCAAACGGCCGTCAATGACCGGAGCCGCCTCGACCCGCACGGCGCGGAGGGCGGGGCGGGACGATGGCGCCTGCGCCAAGACTGTCGTCGCGGCGAGTACTGTCAGAACGGCGCTGGCGGAAAGCCACGCCGCGGGCCGGTTGGCACTTGAAGAGCTGAACAATCTGGAATGCATCGTACCCGAACCAGAGTCGGACGGAACCTCCGTGACTCGAGCCGGGAGGTAGCGGACGACACAAAAGAAGTGGGGAAGGCGCTTCTGTCCAGTGGAGGGCCTATACTACATGCGCGAGCATGTCCCTCCTGGAGCTGTCTGATGTCCCATTCTGACGACGGCGTCGGGCGTCTCGACCGCCCGGTCGATCCGACGCGCGACCACGTGTTGGGGAGCGGTCGCGCACCCGTCACGCTGGTCGAGTACGGTAGCTACGCCTGCCCGGACTGCCGGGTTGCCAATGACCGCGTCACGCAGGTCCGCACCGACCTGGGCGATCGGCTTCGTTACATCTTTCGCCACAAGCCGCTTCCCAACAACGACCTGGCCCGACGAGCGGCGGAGCTGGCCGAATCCGCGCCGAACGACGAGCAGTTCTGGCGGGCCCACTCTCTCCTGATGACCCGGTCCGAGCGCCTGACCGAGGAAGACCTCGAAGTCGTCGCACGGGAGCTCGCACTGGCGGCGTTGGACGACGCGGCGGCCACCGCGATCGCCGAACAGGCCAAGATTCGGGTCGATGCCGACGAGGCCAGCGCCCGGGCCAGCGGGGTGCGCTTTACGCCAACGTTCTACATCAACGGCGCCCGGTACGACGGTCCCTGGGACGACAGTTCTCTGGCCGACGCCATCCTGGGTACGCTCGGTCACCGGGTCCGCTCGGCGGCGTTGCAGTTTGCCAGCTGGGCACCGTCGACGGGACTGCTGCTGCTGCTTGCCACGGTTCTGGCCGTGGTGCTCGGCAACTCTGCCTGGGGTCCGGCGGTCGAACGCTTCTGGCAGACGGTCGTCGGTGTGTCCGCCGGAACCGCTGCGTTCACGATGCCGCTGCTGAGTTGGATCAACGACGGGCTGCTTACCGTCTTCTTCTTCGTCGTGGGGCTCGAAATCAAGCGCGAGTTTACCATCGGCAGCCTGGCCAATCGACGGTCAGCCGCACTGCCCATGGCGGCGGCAGTAGGCGGGATGGTTGCTCCGGCTCTTCTCTATGCCCTTCTGATTCCTGCAGGGGTCTGGTCGCGCGGGTGGGGAGTACCGATGGCGACGGATACGGCCTTTGCCGTCGCGCTGATTGCGATGATGGGTCGGCGGGTGCCGGTGGAGCTGCGCGTCTTTCTCACCGCCGCCGCAATCGTGGACGATATCGGCGCGATCATCGTGGTTGCGTTTGCCTATACGACCGAGCAGCACTGGTCCTTCCTGATCGCAGCTGCGGGAATCCTGGGTCTGCTCATCGTGCTCAATCGCTCTGGCGTCTATCGCGCTGCACCCTACCTCATCCTCGGTGTGGTGTTGTGGGTGATGGTGCATGAGAGCGGCCTGCACGCCACGCTGGCCGGCGTCCTCCTCGCCGCATGCATTCCGACTCGTCCGCCGCCCAACTATCGGGCGCTGGCGGTGCAGGCGGATTCGATCTTGCGCGCGGAAGCCAGTCGCGGGGGTGAGCAACTGCGCTATGGCCCCTCGGCGCAGGCGCTCAGGGCCCTCGACAGCATTCACGATCGAATCGAGTCGCCCGCGGATCGGATGCTGCGCACCGCAGCTCCGCGATCCAGCTATCTGGTGTTGCCGATCTTTGCCCTTGCCAACGCGGGAGTTGCCATCACGCCGGAAGTCTTCGATGGCCGCGGTCCGCTCATGCTGGCTGTGACGGCCGGCCTCTTGCTCGGCAAACCGCTGGGCTTCGTCGCGGCATCGGCCCTGGCGGTGCGACTTGGGATTGCCAGGAAGCCGGACCAGTACTCCTGGCGTCAGATGGTCGGCGCCGGTGCCCTGGCTGGTATCGGTTTTACCATGTCGCTCTTCATTGCCGGTCAGGCCTTTCCGGACCCGGGTGACTTTGCGGCCGGCAAGATCGCGGTGTTCGGTGCGTCCGCTCTCTCCGCGGTGCTCGGTGTCACGATCCTGTGGAATGCATCGTCGTCGAGCGCGACATCGGCCGGCTGACGCCTCACCCGGATGTCAGCGCTGCAGCGGCAGGGCAAGGAGAACCGGCCCGGTCAATCGGGTACCAGGCCGCCGAACGCCAGTGTCATCGTACTTCTCCCAATGGCTGTTTGCCACGTAGATGAGCTGATCGCCGAGGACCGTCAGGATGGTCGGCTCATCGGCCAGGGGCAGGTTCCGGTCGACGACCTGGACGCGCGCCGAGATGCCGTCCGACGCGAGGTCGAAGCGAACGACTCGAGGCGGGGCAACGCCATTCTGAACCGCATAGAGCCTCGTTCCGATCAGCACCATGCCGTCGATTCCGAGGGAGGTACCCCCGCCGCTCAGCGCCACCCGCACGACGGCGCGAGTGGCCAGGTCCATGCGTAGCAACCCGTGCGTGTAGTCGGCCAGGTAGAGGTAGCGGCCGTCTCGGGTCGGCGCCAGGCCTTGCAGGGAGCGGAAGAGCGGGTGGCGGATGCTCTCCAGTTCGTGCCCGCCAGGCGGGAGCCGGAAGACGACCGGACTGCGCGAATCGGTGACGAACACATCCCCGCCTGGCCCGATGGCGAGGTCGCCGGGCAGGTGCGGCTCTCCGTCTGGAAGGTCGAACCGATGGACGATGGCGCCATTGTCGGGGCGAACCGCCACCAGCGCAGCAAGGGCAGTGTCGGCACTCCGGAACCCGGCCATGGTGGGCAGGCCAGCGGTCGTCAGCCAGAGCAGTTTGCGAGCCGCATCGAAACGCACGCCCATGACGGCCCCAATGTCCGCTCTGGCCCCGAGACCGAGGTCCACCGCGTGTGACTGGCCGCGACTGAGCCGATAGACCGTCCGATGCCGAATGCTGGCAAGGTAAACTGTTCCCGTTGCACCATCGGCGTCGAGCCCCTCGGGGTAGACAGTGCTGTCGGTCAGCTGGGCCCAGACGGTACTGTGCTGCTGCGGCGCGAGCGCGGTGCTCAGCTGGCTGACCGCCGTCTCGACCGCCGCTGCCTGGCGCAGCCTCGCGACGGACGAATCACTTACCAATCGGGCCCCGGCCTGGATCGTGGTCAACGAACGGACGGCTCGGAGGAGGTTGGCAGTGTCGCTGGCCCGCGCGGACAGGAGGCCAAGCATCTCGTGATAGTACGGCTGCTCCGGCCACGCCATCGTTGCCGTGAGCGTGTGCCGTATTGCGGCTGCGGCATCGCCCTGCCGCTGGGCAGCGACAGCGGCTTGCCACGCCGTTCGGGCGGCTGCCGCGGAGTCGACCGCCGGGGGCGACTGAGCAGAGACGGCGACGGGAGCCAGGGCGAGGAACGCCAGCAGTCTGGTCATGGGTTGGGCCGCGCCGGGTTGCGATCGAGCGCCACGCGTGCCGCCCGCTGCAGCGCCCGGACCGTGGCCTGATCGAGTCCGTTGCCCGGGATCGTGGCAGGCAGCGAGCGCGGATCGATGCCGGCGATCCGCTCCAGGATGACGAGGGCGGCGAGGTAGGTCCCGGTTACCGAGGGATGAAACCCGTCCGGTCCGTAGAGTGCCTGACTCGGCGCTTCGTCCCAAGCTGCGAGCCAAGCGTCTCCTCCTGGGGCCAGAAGACCCGACACTGCGGCCGCCGCGTTGTGATAGGACGTCCTGACGCCGGGAAAGTCCGCTCGGCGCTGGGAGGCAGGCCAGACCATGTAGAGCACCGGCTGCGCACCTGCATCTCTGATCGGGCCGTTGAACTGCATGCTCCAGTGGCGCAGGTTCAGCTGACTTTCGGGAAGTGCCGACGGCCCCTGCTGCATCACCACGTAATCCCACCGATGCCTGGCAAGCAGATTCCGGGCGGTACCCTGCTGCCAGTGATCTTCGAGCCCGAAGTCGGGATAGGTCGCCGATGCGGTCCCGACCGGCGCACCGCCGGCCAGGCCGGCCAGGGCGCTGACCATTCGGGGCAGGTCATTGGTATAGGTGAGCGAGTTTCCGACGAACAGCACTCGAGTCGTTCCCGGAGGAAAGTCGACTCCCGGGCCGGTCTGTCCGCTGCAACCGGCGGCAGACAGGGTGACCGCAAGGCAGGCAGATAGCAACGAGGGCAGTGGTCGCTGAGGGCGGGTAGTCCACATGGAAAACTGGTCCGCAGGCTGAGGGTGGCATTCCCGGCTTCCGAGACCGGGGGCGCGACTCCATCAGACACTACGAATCTGAGGCCCGAGCGTGTTTCGGATTGGTAGTTCGGACTGGCAGGGCGGGACTACCCCTGGGTCGCGCGACCTGCCTTGGCGGTGGCCTCGATCTCGATCCTCATGCGCGGATCGAGCAGGCCGGCCGAGATCATCGTCGCAGCGGGACGCGATTCACCGAGGTGGCGTCGAAGCACCGGCCAGCACTGCTCAAACTCGCTGGCCTTCGGTACGATGTAGGTAATCCGTACGATGTCACCCAGCCCAAGTCCGGCCTCGACCAGTGCGGCTTCGATGTTCTTGAGGCACTGCTCGGCCTGGGCTTCGATTCCGTCAGCAATGGTCATCGTGGCGTAGTCGAATCCGGTCGTGCCGGAGACGAAGACCCAGTCGCCGTCGACGACCGCACGGGAGTAGCCGATCTGCTCCTCGAAGGTGGATCCGGAACTGATCAGACGTCGGGGCATCATGACTCTCGAGTTATCGGGAGCCGAAACTTACACCGATTGCCGGTCCTCCCTATCATTGGTGACACCAGCGGTCTTCCCCCTGCGAGGTGAACTGTGTCCGCACTGACAGCCGCCAGCGCCCTGCACGAGCAGTCGCTCGTCTGGGACGCTCACATGGACAGTCTCGTTCGCGTGGTCGAGCATGGGATCGACCTCGGTGTCCGGAGTGAAGCGCAGGCCGACCTGACCCGTTGGCGCGAGGGCGGGGTACGTGCCCAGGTGTTTGCGGTCTGGATCGACACGATCTACGCGCCGTATCACGCTGCCCGCCGAGCGTTGCAGCAGATCGATGCCCTTTACTGCCTGCTCGAACGGTATCCGGATCAGATCGAACTGGCGCGGACCGCAGCTGAGGTGCTTCGGATTGCCGCGGATGGAAAGCTGGCGGCGATGATTGCCATCGAGGGCGGGGTGGCGATCCAGAACGACCTCGGTCTCCTCCGGACCTACGCCCGGCTCGGCGCCACCTCGATGACCCTCACGCACACCGCCAGCCTCGACTGGGTCGACTCGTCGACCGATCGGCCCCGTTCCGGCGGCCTGAGCCCCTTTGGGCGTGAGGTCGTTCGGGAAATGAACCGGCTGCGAATGATGGTCGACGTGTCGCACGTCTCCGATGATGTGGTTCGCCAGTGCCTCGACCTTTCGAGCGCACCCATCATCGCTTCGCACTCCTCCTGCCGCGCCCTGACCAACCACCCGCGCAATCTTCCGGACGACTTGCTCAAGGCGATTGCCGCGCGTGGCGGCGTCGTCGGGATCAACTTCTACAACGAGTTCATCGATCAAGGGTACCGGGACGAGTTGTCGCGCCGGACCGGGCAGATCATCGCACAGTTGAACGCTCCCCCGGTGGTGCCGCCGGAGGATCTGGATGATCGGGCCCGCGAGCGATCCCAAGGCTTCTTCAAGGATCCGCCACCCCGACCGCCCTTTGCCCGCATCCTGGAGCATATCGATCACGCGGTCCAGGTTGCTGGTGTCGATCATGTTGGAATCGGCAGTGACCTCGATTCCACCATGATCCCGACACCGCTGGGCATGGACAGCGTCAGCGACTTTCCCCGTCTGACGGAAGGCCTGCTTGAGTGGGGATACCGCCCCGACGATGTTGCCAAGATCCTGGGTGGCAACTTTCTGCGAGTGTTTCGGGAGGTGCGCGGTGAATGACGCAGTTTCGGGTCGGCGGATCGATCCGGGCCTCGAACGGGACGCACGAGCGCTGATCGACGATCTCGTGCTCGTCAATGGCCTCGACGCCTCCGACTTTGGCGATGTGTTGCTGGACAGCCTTTCCGCGGGGCGGGTGGGCGCCTGTCTCGTGAGCAGCACGCGCAACGGTGTCGGCTTGATGTCGGGCCAGACCTCGCCCCACCACCAGTACCTGCGCGATCGGGCGGATCGGATTGCGCTTGCCACCACGGTGGCCGAGATCGAGGGGATACGCCGAGCGGGGAAGATTGCCATCGTCTTCGGCCTGCAGGTGGCGGATATGCTCGAGGAGAACCTCGAACGGCTGACGGTGTTGCATGCGCTCGGCCTTCGCAGCTGCGGTCTGGCCTATAACGTCGGCAACTACATCGGTTCCGGGTGCACCGAGCTCGATCCGGGGCCGCTGTCGCGTTTCGGCGTCGGGTTTGTCGAAGCGTTGCAGTCGCTGCGTATCGCGGTCGATATCGGCGGGCACTGCAGCGAGGCAACATCGTTCGACGCGCTGCGTCACACCCGCGGCCCGGTCGTCTGCACTCACACCACGGCACGGGCCCTGCGGAACACGCCGCGAGCCATGAGCGACGAGCTGCTTCGAGCGATTGCGGATCGTGGCGGGGTGGTGGGTATTGCAGCGTTCAGTTTCTTCCTGGTGCCATCGGGGCGTGGCACGGTCGACGACTTCGTCGACCATCTCGATTACGTTGCCCGATTGATCGGTCCTCAGCACGTTGGTCTCGGCCTCGACTTCATCCTCGGCAAGGAGTATCGAGGCCCGGTTACCGACACCGACATGTTTACCGCCGAGGCCTATCCGCAGCAGTTCGACGACTGGGTCTATCCCGAGGGCCTCTCAGATTTTCGGGGGCTCGAGCGGGTGGTGGCGGGCTTGCTTGCACGTCGACACTCGCAGGAGGCCATTGCGGCCATGATGGGCGGCAACTGGCTGCGCGTCTGGCGGGAGATCTGGGGCGCATGAAACAGGATCTCATTTCACGTCGAGCGTTCGTTTCGTCGGCCGGTGCCGGCGCAGTTGCCCTTGCGGCCGAGCCTGGCGTTGTGGCAGCCGCGTCAGAGGCGACGGTTCCCGTCGTGGTTGGTGCGGTGACTCTGCCGGTCAGTGACCCGGGGGGCACTCGCAGTCGCCTCACGCTCGAGCGGGCCAGGGGTGCGGGGGTCGATGTCGTGGTGGTTCCGGTGTTCGAGGGTGCCAGGCGCGACGCGGCGCTCCTGGCCCTGGCGCGTCACCGGCGGATGCTGCTCGGTATGCCGGATCTCTGCGTGGCTGCCGAGCAGGCAGCCGACTGGTCGGCTGGGCCGCGCTTGCGGGTTGCCGTCGTGGCCCATGCGCACGGTTTTCAGTGGGCCGATGGCAATCTCGGCCTGATTGCCGACCTGCAGGCGGCGGGTCTCCGGGCAACCAAGCTCTCCTCCGGCTGGCGGAATCGAGCGGTGGATGGGGTCCACGAGCCGACGGATCTTGGTTTGACGCGATATGGCCGTGCAGCAGTTCGTGAGCTGAATCGTCGCGGTGTGCTGATCGACCTGGCGTCGACCGGCCGGCGGAGCGGCCTCGATGCGATGGAGCTGAGTACGGCTCCCGTTGTGTTTACCCACACGAATGCGGCAGCCGTGCATGCCCATCCTCTCAACCTGAGTGATGAACAGATCCGCGCCTGCGCACGTACCGGTGGCGTGGTGGGCGTCAGCGCTCTGGCCGAGCTGGTTGGCGGAGCGGTACCCTCGGTGGCGGACCTGGCTCGACATGTTGCCCACATCGCGTCACTGGTCGGGATCGCTCATGTCGGGATCGGGTGGGACCTCGACGCCGCCCCGTCGCGCCGGTACCCCTCGGATCATTTGCCGCCGCAGCCGCTTCGTTATGTCCAGGGGCTGGAGGGGTTCGATGGCTTCGCGGGGCTGGTCGATGCACTGGGGCGTGCCGGACTCACGCCGGCCGACCGGGTCGCTGTTCTTGGTGGGAACTTTGCCAGAGTACTCACTCGAGCCTGGTCCGTGTGACAGGTTGAGGCCGGTTTCCCGGGTTCAGTATTGATATATTTAGCTAAATAGCTAAATTATGGAAATGGCACTCAGTGATGGTGCATTCCGGGCCCTGGCCGACCCGACACGTCGCAGGATTCTCGAGCTGCTGGCTCGACGGGATCTGACTGCCGGCGAGATCGCCGACGAGTTCCCGATCGCGTTCCCTTCGGTGTCCCGGCACCTGGGGGTTCTCAAGGAAGCCGGGCTGGTCGCCGCAGAGCGGGAGGGTCAGCACATAAGGTACAGTCTCAATACGACGGTCTATCAGGAGGTCATTCGGTACATGATGAACGTGCTCGGGACCGGTGACGACGATGCGTAGTCGGTGGCTGCTGTTTGGCGTTCTCGCGGTGGCGCTGCTGGCGTCGGCGTTGGCGTGGGGTCGGCTGCCGGCCGAAGTGCCGACGCACTGGAATGCTCGCGGTGAGCCGGATGGCTGGTCATCGCGGTTCGTTGCGGCGCTGTTGCTTCCTCTCATGATTGCCGGGGTTGCGCTCGGCCTCCGGATCCTGCCCAAGATCGATCCGCGACGCGAAAACTATGAGAAGTTCGCTGATGCGTACTGGATCATGGGGAACTGCCTCGGCCTCTTCTTTGGCCTCCTGCATCTGGGCATGCTGGGGTTGGCCGTCGGGTACCCGATCGACCTCTCCCGCGTCGCCGCCGGTGGGATCGGTGTGCTGCTGGCGGTTTCAGGCAACTATCTCGGTCGCGTCCGCCCCAACTGGTTTCTGGGCATTCGCACGCCCTGGACGCTCGAGCATCCCGAGATCTGGCGCCGGACGCATCGTCTGACGGGTTGGCTGTTTGTCGGAGCCGGCATCGCAATTCTCGGGGTCGCCCTGCTCTCTGCTGCGTGGCTACCGTACGCTGTCATTGCTGCGGTTGTCACAGCCGTACTGGTGCCGGTTGCGGCGTCATTCATCTTCTGGTATCGAGGACGTTCGTCATGAGGCGCATCGCAGGTCGTTTCCTTGGAGCTGTGGTTATGAGCGCAAGCTTGCTTGGTGGCAAGGCCGATGGTCAGGTCCGGCAATCGGAACTGAGCTTCAGCAGCGGGAACCTCACCCTGCAGGGTACGCTGGCGCTGCCGAGCGGGGCGGGGCCCTGGCCGGCTGCCGTGATTATTGCCGGATCGGGTCCGACGGATCGGGACGGCAACACCATGATGGGCAAGACGGGAACCTACGCGATGGTGGCGGCGGCGCTCGCTGAGCGTGGGATCGCCTCGTTTCGTTATGACAAGCGCGGTCTGCCGAGCAGCAAGGGCAGCTTTGACGCTGCCTCAGTAACGGTCCATGACTTTGCCGCCGACGCGGCGGCCGCTGCGCAGATGCTCGACGCACGTAGTGACATCGGCCCGGTGGTGTTCATCGGACACAGCGAAGGCGGTCTCCTGGCACTCCTCGCCGCGCAGAAGAAAGCACCGGTTGCCGGGCTCGTGCTTGTGGCCGCTGCCGGTCGGGATGCATCGACCATTCTGCGCGAACAACTGAGTCGGCAGCTGCCGCCGCCGCTGCTGGCCCAGTTCGATAACGCCTGGGCGGGCTACATCAAGGAGGGTGGGGAGTACACGGCTCCGGCTGGCCTGGAGATGCTGTTCGTGCCCGCCAACCGACGCTTCATGCAGAGCTGGCAGGCGGCCGACCCGGTGGCGATCCTGCGCGGTCTTGCCCTGCCGACCCTGGTGCTTCAAGGGGCAACCGACGTGCAGGTCACTCAGGACGACGCCCGGGCGCTGGCGGGGGCACGATCCGATGTGAAGCTCGTCGTCCTTCCCGGTGTCAACCACGTTCTGAAGGAGGCCGCTGGGGCAACGGCTCAGGAGCAGATGGCTGCGTACACTGATCCCTCGCTTCCGCTGGCACCCGCCGTCGGTAAGACGCTGGCGGATTGGATTCTGACCCTGCGTCGCTAGCCGACCGGCATGCCCCCGCGGTCTCGCGGCTCTGGGGGCTGTCGAGTACCTTCTGCCGGTCATCGCTCCGGCACCTTTCGTGATTCACGTCATCATCAACCCGCGTGCCGCCGCTGGTCGGGCGGCGCGGACCTGGCAGCGGGTCGAGGCCCAGGTCCGGGCGAGGCACGAGATCCGGGTGCACGCTACCGAGTCCGGCGGGGATGGTGTGCGTCTCGCGGCGGAGGCCGTACGCGCAGCTGCGACCGCGATTGTCGTCGTCGGCGGTGATGGGTCGCTGCACGACGTGGTCAACGGATTGCTGGGAGCGCTCGACGGCACGCCGGGCCCAACGCTGATTCTCTGGCCGTCCGGTTCGGGCAACGACTTTGCCCGCAGTCTGGGTGTGCGTCCGTCGTGGGATGGGTTGCGCGCGGGGCTCTACGGATCGACGACCCGGCAGGTCGATGCCTGGCAAGCACGCTGGCCCGGTGGCACGCGCTGGTTCATCAACGCGGCGTCTTTTGGGCTGACGGCGCGTGCGGTGGCACTGGCAACCTGGCCGGGCGTCCGGGTCACAGCCGGGCGCTACGTAGCTGGTGCGATTCGGAGTGTCTGGCGCGGCGCCGACTACGAGGTCCGTTTGTCCCTAGACCAGGCGCCCTTGGCGGCGCAGCGTCTTGCCGCCGGCGTGCTCGCCAACGGGGCCTGGTTCGGTGCCGGGATGCCGATCGTGCCCGGGGCCGCCCTCGGCGACGGCCAGCTCGATCTCGTGCTGGCGTGCGCCACGACCCGCCTTCGCTTGCTGGGGTTACTCGCCCGCGTCGTTGCAGGCCGGCACTGCACGTCACCGCTGGTGAGCCGGCGCTCCGTGTCCAGTCTCACCCTTGAATGGCGGGGTGAGCTGCCGTTCGAGATGGACGGCGAGACGGTTCAGGTCGCCTCGCCGCTGGAGGTTCGATGCGCCCATGGCGCACTTCGCTTCGCAGTCCCGCCGCCTTCCCAGACGACTGAGCGGGTCCGCCGGGAAGGTGGTCATTCGTCATCGTTGCCGAGGTCGGATACCGGGTCGGACCAGGTTGAGCCCAGCTAGTACCGGAAATTCCACGATACCAGGTTCCAGTGCAGCGCAATCCAGCTGAACGCGAGCCCAGCGGCACTGAGCCCGAAGTACTTGACCCTGGCCCACCCACTCCGCCCGAGACGGAATGAACGCGAGAGCGCAGCGATCGACGCCACCGTTCCGACGATTGCGGCCACGCCGATCAGCCGAATCAACCCCAGCCAGACGTCCGAGCGGCTGTCCAGGTTGATGGCACCCTCGAAGCCTCGCGAAATGAAGACGCCGAGTGCAACGGTGAACCCGAGGGCCGCAAGCGCGGTCCATCGAGTCAGAGCCCGTAAGCGCGGCGACACACCGTCGTCCACCCGACCCGCGCCATAGCGTCGACGAATCAACCCGGCGACCGGCCAGAGCAACAGACTCAGTGCGAATGTGCTCAGCGAACCGATCAGCAGTGCCAGGTTGAAGCTCCTGCTGCTCAGCATTCCGACGCGGTGGAGTTCGTGGCCGCCCAGGAAGCCAAAGCGGTCGGGTACTCCGTTCGATCCGGGAACGTAGCCCAGCAACTGGGATCCGTCCTCGCTGCGGTAGGTCGTCTCGTCGACGGGGTACCAGCGCATCGGCAGCCCGTTTGGTCCGGCGACGAAGCCGATCTGAATGCTGCCATCCGGGTTGGCCGTGATGTCGAGATTGATCAGCAGCGCGATAACGCCGCCCAGCGTCGAGGCGCCCCGCCGCGAGAGGGTGTACGTCCCGGTGTGGGCGGCCGAGACGGTCGCTGCGTTTGCGAGGACCGGTTCGAGCGGCACCGGGTTCGGGAAATACCGATCGAGGAAGGCATCGCGAACGGCCTCGCGGAGGCTGTAGAAGGCGGCGCCTCGACCCGTACTGTTGACCGAAACGAAGAACGCCACGCCGTGATCCATCAGCAGCGACAGGTGGCTGTGGAATCGGGCTAGGTCGCCGCCGTGACCGAGGATTCGCAGTCCGTTGCGGTCCTCTTCGAAGAAGCCAAGCCCCATGCCGGGCACCCGCGGGTGGGTCCGGAACTGCGTGGTCCCCATCAGTCGGGCGGTCTCAGGTTTGAGAATCTGAATCGAGTCGAAACGACCGAGAGCCAGGTGGGCAATGGCAAACTTGGTCATATCGACAGCCGTAGCGGAGAGATTGCCAGAGGGCTCCCCGAACAGGACCTCGAATTCGCCGGCCGAGTCGGACGCGGTCGGGTACTCACGCGACAGCTGGGCACGGAGGGCCGGCGGCATCGGTTCGGCAATCGAGGACTGCCGCATGCCGAGCGGGTCCAGGATGTGGAGCCGGACATACTCGGCGAACGGCGTGCCGGAGGTGTGCTCGATGATGTAGCCGACCAGGTCGGTGCCGTAGTTCGAGTACGACGTGACCGTGCCAGGCCGGTACAACTGGGCCGGTGTTGTCTTGCTGACCCACTCCTTGAGAGGGACACTCTTGCCGGAGTCGGCTGGCAGCTTCTTGAAGGCCTCCTCGAACCCCGCCGTGTGGGTCAGCAGGTGACGCAGGGTGATCTTGTCGGGGAACTTTCTCGGCACTGCGAAGTCGAGATAGCGGTCGATTTCCTCGTCGAGATCGAGCTTACCCTGCTCGACCAGCTGCATCGCGGCCGTTGCCGTGAACAGCTTCGAGATCGAGGCCACCCGAAAGAGTGTACTGTCCGGGCGTACCGGCAGCTGGCGGTCGCGATCGGCAAAACCGTAGCCCTTGGCCAGTAGCAGCTTGCCATCCTTGACCACGGCGATGACCGTGCCGGTGATGTCGTTGCTCTTGAGTGCCAGAGGGACGATGCCGTCGAGGAATGCCTCGAGGTCGGTCGCGGTCAGCGGCGGGGCAGATCGAGGGTTCGCCGGCTCAGTGGGAGACTGCGCGCTCGTTGCAGTTGCGAGTGCGAGACTCAAGCCCAGGGCCAGGGTCGGGAGGGTGAAGTGCACGAGTTGGCCTCGTTGTCGATGGAGTGGCAGTGAAGCGGTCACAACGAGTCAAGCCCCGATTCAGTTTCAGGCGGGGTTGACCGGGGCGAGGACGGAGCGGGATCCGTGGTTCCGGTGCGGGATCTGGCGGGTGCGGCGGCGCGGATCTATCTTGCGCATTAGTAGACAATTTTGGCCAAAAAGGATAATTGCGATGTCGACAGCGGTTGAGCCCCGGCTCGGGGCCGCCCTCCGCGCCCTGCGTGCGCGTCACGGCTGGACCCTGGCGCAACTCAGTCAGCGGACCGGGCTTTCGATTTCGACGCTGTCGAAGGTGGAGCGCGACAAGATTTCCCTGACGTACGACAAGTTGCTGCAGGTGACCCGCGGAACCGGTGCTGACATCGCGGATCTCTTTGCCGCGCCCGGGTCTCGGGAGACACCCGGCGCCCGGCGGAGCATCAATCGGGTTGGCGGGGGAAAGCAGCTGCTGACGCCCGCCTATGACTACTGGTACCTGAGCACGGAGCTGGTCCGGAAGCGCTTCGTTCCAATGATCGGAATTCCGCTGGCCACCTCGCTGGCGGAGTTTGGTCCGCTGGTTCGGCACGAAGGCGAGGAGTTCGTTTTTGTGCTCGAGGGGGCCGTCGAGGTCCACACCGAAGACTACGCGCCCTTCGTGCTGCGGAAGGGCGAATCGGCGTACCTCGACAGTACCATGGGGCACGCCTACCTGCGCAAGGGACGCGGGCGCTGTCGCGTCCTGGCGGTCTGCTCCGCAGGCGACGAGGTCCTTATCAGGGCATTGGGTGGTACCACATCGACCCGGTCGCGCGCTGCGGGGGCGCCGCGACCCGTCCGAACTCGAAGGGGCAAGGTATGAGAGACGAAGCTCGATCCAGGTGGGCAGGGTGGAGATGCCGAGTCACCGCCGCGGCGGCGGTTGCCGTGATTGCAGGAGCCGTCGCCGACGCTGCCGCCCAGCGTCGAAGCGACCCCCTGGCGGGGCTCGATGCCTATGCGCGCACGACGCTGACCGCGCTGCGGGTCCCGGGGATCGCGATCGCGGTTGTGCGCAACGATTCCGTGGTGTTCAGCCGCGGCTTCGGCGTCCGCGCAGCTGGCGGCGCCGAGCTGGTCGACGACCGGACCCTGTTCTCGCTGGGCTCGTCCGGGAAGGCCTTCACGGCGGCTGCGGCAGCCGTGATGGTCTCTGATGGTGCGATGCGCTGGGACGACCCGATGGTGAGCCTGCTGCCCGGGTTCCGGCTGCACGATCCCTACCTGACGGCAACCGTGACGGTGCGCGATGCGCTGTCGCATCGAACCGGGTTGCCGCGAGGCGACCTGATCTGGATCGGCGCCGGCAACATCTCCCGCGCCGAGATCCTCAAACGGGTCAGCTATCTCGAGCCCACGTTCGGCCTCCGGGCGCACTGGGGCTACTCGAACATCATGTACCTTGCAGCCGGCGAAGCGGCGGGGGCGGTCTCGGGTCTCGGTTACGACGAGCTGGTCCGGCAGCGGTTGCTCCGCCCCTTGGGGATGACCGAGACGATCGTCAATCCCAGCACGATCGACGGCCTCGCCAACCTGGCGTCGGGCCATGCCCCAATGGGCGACAGCGTCTACCGAAAGCAGTTCTGGTTTGCCGATCGGATTGCCCCGGCTGGCGCGATGACGTCGAACGCCCGCGACATGGCGCAATGGCTTCGGTTCCAGCTCGGTGATGGCAGCTTTGGCGGACAGCGGGTCATGAGTCGCGAGGCGCTGGCCGAGATGCGCCGGCCCCAGAGCATCGTGCTCGGTGACAACGAGGTCGATTCGCTGCGGCGCTTCAGCACCTATGGAATGGGGTGGTTCGTCGAGGACTACCGGGGTGCGCTGATCTGGCACCACGGCGGCGCCACCGACGGCACCACGACTATGGTGGCCATGCTGCCGGAACATCGGCTGGGTGTGGTGGTGCTCACCAACGTGGCGAGCACCGTGGCCCCGACCGCGCTGATGCGCTACGTCTTCGATCGGCACCTCGGTGCCCCGCTCAAGGATTGGGTGGCTGAGGCGTCCGACCGTGCTGCCCGAGCGCGGGTCATGCAGGACTCGAGCGCGCGAGCCCTCGAGCGCACCCGGGTCGGGGGCAAGCCTCCCGCACCTGCCGAGCGGTATGCTGGCGCCTATCGGGACGCCATGTACGGCGACTTCACGGTCCGGCAGCAGGGCGACGATCTGGTCGCAACGCGGGGTGAGTGGACTGGTCGGCTCGAGTACTGGAACGGCAACACCTTCCGATGGGATCTGACGGGCGCAATGGGGACGCTCCAGCCGTATGTCTTCGTCCGGTTCGACGCCGAACCGAATGGCACGGTCTCGGCCGCTTCGTTCGGCCTCACGCCGGCCGAGCGGGCCTCGTTCCGCAGGGTGGTCGAGCGGCGGTGACTTTGAGGGGAGGCGTTTCGGGTCGGGCCGGCTAAATTACGTCGAGTCCTTCGCCCGAGTTGTGAATGTCGCACGGCCCCAGGTCGGCCGCGGAACCGCCCATTGCCCGGAATCCGGGGACGCTCCTCGAACTCGACTGGGTGCGAGACGCGCGTGTCAACCGCAGCGCGGTCGAGCGTCGGGCGGCCTCGCTCCCGGCTCGCCGGACGGTCAAGAAGGAGTGGCAGCTCGGCTGGCTGCTGCGGGCCGTGACGTTGATGGATCTGACCACCCTTCAGGGTGACGATACAGCCGATCGGGTCCGGCGTCTCTGTGCCAAAGCCAGGCGGCCGATTCGGGATGACTTACTCGTGTCGCTCGGTGTGCACGACCTGCCGGTCACCGTCGGGGCGGTTTGTGTGTACCACGCCTTCGTGCCGACCGCGGTAACCGCGCTGGCCGGCAGCGGAGTTCCGGTAGCCGCCGTCTCGACCGGATTTCCCGCCGGGCTCTCCCCCTTCGAAACTCGACTGGCCGAAATCCACGCCTCGGTCGCGGCCGGCGCGAGCGAGATCGATATCGTGATCACGCGCGCGCACGTACTTGGCGGCCAATGGGACGCCTTGTACGATGAGGTCCGGGCCTTCCGCGAGGCGTGCGGCTCGGCGCACCTGAAGACCATCCTTGCGACCGGCGACCTCGGCACCCTTCGTGACGTCTATCGGGCCAGCCTGGTCTGCATGATGGCCGGCGCCGACTTCATCAAGACGTCGACCGGCAAAGAAGCCGTCAATGCCACGCTGCCGGTCGGCCTCGTAATGGCCCGCGCTATTCGGAGCTACCGCGAGCGCACCGGGCACGTCGTCGGGTTCAAGCCGGCCGGCGGTATTCGGCGTGCCAAGGAAGCCCTCGACTGGCTCGCCATGATCAAGGAAGAATTGGGCGATCGCTACCTGCGTCCGGACCTGTTTCGGTTCGGGGCCAGCACCCTGCTGGCCGACATCGAACGCCAGCTCGAGTTCCATGTGACCGGTCGCTACTCGGCCGCGTACCGCCACCCGGTGGCGTGATGGAGAGGCCGTCATGAGTCGGGTCCGAGACGAATTCGAAGGTATGAACTGGGGACCGGCGCCGGAGTCGACCACCGAGGTGGCCGCCTGGCTTGCCGGGCATGAGCGGCGGTTTGGCCACTTCATCAACGGCGTGCTGGAAGCCCCGGGGGCGGACCTGTTCGCGACGATCAACCCCGCCAATGGCGACGAGGTGGCCCGTGTGACCCAGGGCTCGGCCGATGATGTCGCTCGGGCGGTCAGCGCCGCGCGCGAGGCGCAGTCCGCCTGGGAGGGGCTTGGTGGGCATGGGCGGGCCCGGTACCTCTATGCCATCGCACGCCAGCTCCAGCGGCAGAGCCGGCTCTTTGCGGTGCTCGAAACGCTCGACAACGGCAAGCCGATTCGCGAGTCGCGCGATATCGACGTGCCGCTGGTGGCGCGCCACTTCTATCATCATGCCGGCTGGGCAGAGCTGATGAGTGAAGAACTGCCTGGGTACGGCCCTGTCGGGGTGGTCGGGCAGATCGTTCCCTGGAATTTCCCGCTGCTGATGCTGGCGTGGAAGATTGCTCCCGCGCTTGCCATGGGGAACACGGTTGTTCTCAAGCCCGCAGAGTTCACCCCGCTCACGGGCCTGCTGTTTGGCGAGCTCTGCCGCTCGGTCGGTCTCCCGGCGGGGGTCGTCAACATCGTAACGGGAGACGGGCGCACTGGCGAGGCGCTGGTACGGCATCCCGATGTCGACAAGATCGCGTTTACCGGCTCGACCGAGGTGGGCCGGGCTATCCGGGTTGCCACGGCGGGGTCCGGCAAGAAGCTGTCGCTCGAACTCGGGGGCAAGAGTCCCTTCATCGTCTTCGACGATGCCGATCTCGACAGCGTCGTCGAGGGTGTTGTGGATGCGATTTGGTTCAATCAGGGGCAGGTCTGCTGCGCGGGGTCGCGGATTCTTGCTCAAGAACCGATCGCGGCTCTACTGGTCGACAAGCTCCGCGCCCGAATGGAAAGGCTCCGGATTGGCAACCCGCTCGACAAGGCGGTCGACATGGGCGCCATCGTGGCGCCCGCGCAGCTCGACCGGATTCGGGGTCTGGTCGAGCAGGGAGAGCAGGAGGGAGCCACCCGCTGGCAGCCCAGCTGGGCGTGTCCTGTCGACGGCCTCTTTTATCCGCCGACTCTCTTTACCGACGTAGCGCCGGCATCGACTATTGCGCAGGTCGAGATCTTCGGTCCTGTCGTCGTGATGATGACGTTCCGGACTCCGGCGGAGGCCGTCGAACTCGCGAACAATACACCGTATGGTCTTGCCGCCAGCATCTGGACCGAGAACCTCAATACCGCGCTCGACATCGCACCGCAGGTCAAGGCCGGAACCGTCTGGATCAACTGCACCAACGTCTTCGACGCGGCAAGCGGCTTCGGGGGCTATCGGGAGAGCGGTTTCGGTCGTGAAGGGGGGAAGGAAGGCCTCTGGGAGTACGTCACGGCCGCGCCGAGATCACCCGCCCGTACCAAGCTGGCTCGCAGGCGGCGAGCCAGTCGTTCTCGGGCCGGGGGGGAGCTGCCGCCGGTCGATCGAACCTACAAGCTGTACATTGGGGGGAAGCAGGTTCGGCCCGACTCGGGCTATGTGCTCGATGCTCTGGGCCCGGATGGCCGAGCGGTCGGGCAGGTGGGGCACGGGAATCGGAAGGATATCCGGAACGCCGTCGAAGCCGCTCGCGGCGCGCAGCCGGGGTGGAGCAAGCTCTCGGGGCACCAGCGGGCCCAGATTCTCTACTACCTGGGCGAGAATCTCGATCAGCGGCGGGACGAGCTGGCCCGGGGGCTCGTTCGGTCGGCCGGGGTGGCGGAGGCGGACGCCGACCGGGAGCTCGAGGTCGCCTTGCGACGGATCTATCATGCGGCCGCCTGGGCGGACAAGTATGACGGCCGAGTGCACGGCACGCCGTATCGGAACGTGACGGTGGCCATGGTGGAGCCGTTAGGCGTGATCGGGATTGCCGCGCCAGAGGCGCCCAGCCTGGCGGGGTTTCTCTCGCTCGTGCTGCCGGCGATTGCCATGGGCAACACCGTCGTGGCGGTTCCTTCGGAGCGGTTTCCCCTTACCGCGCTCGACTGTTACCAGCTTTTCGACACGTCCGACCTGCCTGGTGGCGTAGTCAACATCGTGTCCGGGCGGACCGCGGAACTGGTCCCGGTCCTTGCTGCGCACGACGATGTCGACGGGTTCTGGTACTGCGGCGCACCGGAGTTGGGGAGCGACGTCGAGCGGCTGTCCGCCGGCAATCTCAAGCGTACCTGGGTGGATCGGGAACCGGAGCGGGACTGGCTCGAGCTGGAGCCGCCCTCCGACGAGTTGCTGCGGGCAGCGACGCAGGTCAAGAATATCTGGATTCCCTACGGCGCCTGATGCGCCTGGGAAGGGCAGTGCAGGCAGGACAGCAGGATTCAGCTTCCATCGCAGTTCAATCATCTGGAGGACGGTATGGGTCGTTTCCGTAGCGCGGGGGCGTTGATCGCGCTCGCCGTCAGCGCGGGCGCAGTCGCCGCGCAAGAAGTGCCGTCGGACACGCTGCTTACGGTGCAGCACTATCTCAACTGGGAGCAGGTCAGCGATCCGCAGCTTTCGCCCGACGGAACCCAGATCGTGTTTACTCGCCGCTGGATCAACCAGATCGAGGATCGCTGGGACAGCGCGATCTGGATCATGGATGCCAACGGCTCTCGTCAGCGCTACCTGCTGAAAGGGGGCAGTCCGCGCTGGTCGCCCGACGGCAGTCGGATCGCGTACATTGCGGAGGCGGACGGCAAGGCGCAGATCTTCGTGCGCTGGATGGACGCGGAGGGGGCGGTGTCGCAGGTGACCCGACTGCTCGAGTCGCCGGGCAGCCTCGCCTGGTCGCCCGATGGCAAGTGGCTTTCGTTCACGAGTCTGGTGCGGTTTGAACGGCCCTGGAGCATCAGTATGCCGACGCCGCCCGCCGGTGCCAAGTGGACGCCGGCTCCGCGGCGGGTCACCGACCTGCACTATCGCCAGGATCGCGCGGGCTACTTCCAGCTGGCCCACCTGCATCTCTTCATGGTACCCGCCGATGGCGGCACCGCGCGTCAGCTGACGCAGGGCAACTTCGATCTCGGCGCTCGGATGGACCGACTGGGCTTCGGCGGCGCCGGCTATGACTGGACGCCGGATAGCAAGTCGATCGTGGTGGAAGGATTCTTCGAGGGCAACGCCGACGCCAACTACCGCAACTCGCAGCTGGCTGCGGTCAACGTCCAGTCCGGCGAGCTGCGCATTCTGACGCGCACGCCCGGGGCCTGGAGCAGTCCGGCCATCTCACCGGACGGCAAGACGGTTGCCTATGCGGGCTACGACTCGACCCGGAAGAGCTATAAGACGGCCGAGCTGTACTTCATGGGCATCGATGGCAGCAATCCGCGGCTGGCATCGGGCGATCTCGACCGCGACGTTGGCGGCATCACATGGGCTTCTGATGGCAGCGGCGTCTACTACGGAGCGCAGGACAAGGGAACCTCCCAGCTCTTCTTCACGCCGCTTCGTGGCGGGTACCGTCAGGTCACGTCGGGTATGCACATGCTCAACGTGACGTCGATCTCGAAGACCGGTATCGCGGTCGGAACCTTGAGTTCCCCCCATCAGCCGGGGGATGTCGTTCGCCTGGCGCTGGCGCGGCCTACGGAGATTACCCGCCTGACCGCCGTAAACGACGATGTCCTGGCCGGGATCAAGCTCGGTGAGGTCGAGGAGATCTGGTACACGTCGTCGGGCGGTACGCGGGTGCATGGTTGGATCGTCAAGCCGCCCAACTTCGACCCGAACCGCAAGTATCCGCTGGCAATGGAAATCCACGGCGGGCCGCACGGCATGTACAACGTCGCGTTCAATTACATGTTCCAGAACTTTGCCGCCAACGGCAACGTGGTGCTGTACACCAACCCGCGCGGCAGCACCGGGTACGGCACCGAGTTCGGCAACGCGATCGAACGCGCCTATCCGAGCGTCGACTACGACGATCTGATGGCCGGCGTCGACGCCGTGATCGACCGCGGGTATATCGACACCAAGCGGATGTATGTGGGTGGCTGCAGTGGCGGTGGCGTGCTTTCGAGCTGGGTCATCGGACAGACGACCCGGTTTGCCGCGGCTGCGGTGCGTTGCCCCGTGACCAATTGGCTCAGCATGGCAGGCACCACCGACGTGCCGCTCTTTACCGACAACTTCTTCGACAAGCCGTTCTGGGAAGATCCGATGCCATGGCTCAAGCAGTCGCCGCTGATGTATGTCGGCAACGTCAAGACGCCGACCCTGATCATGACGGGCGACGACGACATCCGGACCCCGATGGCGCAGTCGGAGGAGTATTTTGCCGCGCTCAAGCGCCTTGGTGTCCCGACCGAGCTGCTGCGGTTCAACGGTGAGGCACACGGTACCTCATCCAAGCCGTCCAACTTCATGCGGACGCAGCTCTACATGATGAGCTGGTACAAGAAGTACGGCGATCAGTCGGCGGGCGCGACGCCCTGATTGCTGCGCGAGATGTCGGCTCCGGAGCGCCCATAGCGGGTGCACCGGAGCCGTCGTCGTTTTCAGTCGCTTCAATACAGCCGAAGTGAAGCAGACTCGACGTTTGTCCAGGCTGTGACCTCGGAGATTCTGAGTGAGGCTGCCACACCCGTTCCCATGAACGCCAACGTCGACTCCCGCGACGGTACCGGGGAGCGGACGCAGGTCGCATGGCTTACCCGCCAGGAACGCGCCGCGCTGGAACTCGGGGCGACCTACTCCGTGCGAATAGCGGTCAGCGGGTCGACCCGAACTGCTCGACGTACGGGAGCGAGGCAGCCGGCCAGGGTCATGATCAGGCAGAGGACGATCACGATGGCGAACGTCAGCGGGTCACTGGCTGGAACACCGAACAGCGCTGCCTGCAGTGCGCGGCCGGCAAAGTAGGCAACCGCCGCACCGAGCGCGATGCCGGTCAGCGCCATGGCGGCGCCTTGTTTGAGCACCAGGTGGATCACGCGCGTGCTCCCAGCGCCCAGCGCCATGCGAACGCCGATTTCCCGGGATCGCTGCGCAACCATGAATGACAGTAGCCCGTGAATGCCGACCGCGGCCAGCAGCAGGGCCACCGCCGCGAGGACCCCTAAGACCTGGAGCTGCGCAGCACGAGACACTGTTTGCCCCGCAAGTACCTCCGCCATCGTCTGCGGATCCGAGATCGGTTGATCCGGGTAGGCTGCCCGGATGATTCGCGTCAGGGCCGGAAGGAGGACCTCGGGTGACTGCCCGGATCGGACGGCCAGGTCCTTGGGCCAGTAATAGGGCAGCATACCGTCCGGGATCTGCGCCGCCGCCAGGAAGACCTGGGGTTCGGACTGTCGTTCGAGCCCGCGGACCTTGGTATCGGCCACGACGCCGACGACCTCGCGTTCGGCGAAGGCGATATGGAATCGTCGGCCGATCGGGTTTTCCCCCGGCCAGTACCGGTTGGCAAAGGATTGGCTGACGACGGCGACGTACCGGGTGTCCTGACGGTCGTCGCGGGTCACATCACGCCCGTCGAGCAATGCGATACCCATGGTGCGGAAGTATCCCGGCGTGAGATAGCGGAGGCTTGCGGTGTTGGCTTCGCTGAAGGTACCCGTCAGGTCGTTGACCGAGACTGGCCAGATCATGCCGCCGCAGACCATGGGAAGGCAGCTGACATAGGCCGCGCCTTCGACTCCCGGGATGTCCTCGACCGCGTTCAGGATGTCTCGGTAGAAACGCTCTCGGGAGGCGACGGTCGCGAACCTGGGTGCAGACAGCGCCGTCCGAAGCGTGAAGACGCCGGCGCTTTGGAACCCCGGATCGACGTCCTGGACTTTCGCAATGGCACGCATCAGCAGGCCGGCGCCGATCAGCAGGACCACCGAGGCTGCGATCTCGACCGTTACCAGGACTGTGCGCAGCCGGACCTTGGCGCGGTCGTCGCGCCCGGCACCTCGCAACTCATCGGCGTCGAGCGTGCCTCGGCGCCGAATGACCGGGATGATCGCGAAGAGAATGCTCGTCAGCACCGTAGCGACAGCTGCGAATGCCAGGACCCGGAGGTTGACCGCAGGCGCGCCGCCGTAGGCAAGTCCGTCCGGAATCAGTCGTGCGAGCAACGGCATCGCCGCCACCGCTGTGAGAACGCCACAGGCGCCGCCGAGCACAGCGATGACCATACCTTCGGTGACCAGCTGCCGAACCACGCGCTCTCGTCCAGCGCCTAACGCGGCGCGGACGGCCAGTTCTCGCTGGCGGCTCAGTCCGCGTGCCAGGAGCAGGTTGCCGAGATTGGCGCAGGCAATCAGCAGAATACAGAGTGAGGCTCCTGACAGTGCCCAGAGGAGCGTGCGGCTTCCCGCAGTGATCCCGTCGCGGAGGTCGCCGATGGCCACCCCTGAATCGGTGCTGGTTTCGGGGTGCGACTGGGCGATCCGGCTCGCGACGACGTCGAGCTCGGCTTGAGCCTGAGGCCGGGTTGCATCCGGAGCGAGCCGCGCGACAACGAGATACGAGTGATCGTTGCGGTTCTCGAACCCGCCTTCATGGAACGCGATTCCAATCCAGAGTCGGGTTCGAGATGACGGGAACTGAAAGTCTGGCGGCATGACCCCTACGACCCGAAAGGCGCGATCGTCGAGGGTAATTGTTCTATCGAGGATGCCGGGGTCGCCCCCGAAGCGGCTCTGCCAGAGTGCGTAGCTCAGGATCACCGTGTGGGGGGCCCCGGCCACGTCGTCCGCAGAGAATCGCCGTCCGATCATCGGCTGGACTCGCAGCGTCTCGAGCACCGACTTCTCGACGACCGAAACGTCGAGCCGTTCCGGCGTGTCTTGGCCCGTCAGATTGACGGCCATCGACAGATAGGCACCCATCGACTCGAACGATCGAGTGCCCTCGCGCCAGTCTCGGTAGGTGGCTGGCGCGGCCTCGAGTTGGGTATAGCCCGGCTTCGTCTCCCAAAGACGAACGAGACGGCCGGCATCGTCGTAGGGAAGGGGCCGAAGCAGCACAAAGTCGGTGACCGAGAATGAAGCGGCGTTGGCGCCGACCCCGAGCGCCGTGACGAGCACGGCTGTGACGGTAAAGCCGGGATTGCGCGCGAAGGCTCGGAAAACGAATCGAAGGTCTTGCCGTAGGATGTCCCAGTGCGATGCGGCCGCGCTGACCAGGATGTCACCGGCCGCCGCAAGCCACAGCCAGGCGACTTCGAGTATGCCGTGAGCCGCCCGGCGTCGGGTCGCGAAGATCGCTTCCATCTCTGCACCGAACTCCCGCCGGAAGCTGGCGGGAAGGAGATGGAGCAAGGCACGATAGGCGCGCATCAGGCGCGGCGCGGAATCAGGCCTGACGCTTGAGCCATGCGGACCAACTCGGTCAGCCGGGCCGCCTCAGCGCGGGCAACGCTGGTCCCAAACGGCGTGATCTGGTAGTACCGGCGGCGTTCGTCGTCGAACTCGGGGGCGGGGCGGCTTCGGGTCTCGACGACAAGACCCTGCTCGACCATTCGCTGAATCGAGCGGTAGAGGGTCCCGGCACCCAGGGTGAGGCCGCCGCCCGTTCGAGTTGCGACCGACTGGATGATGGCGTATCCGTGCAGCGTTTCGTCTGCAAGGGCCAGCAGGATGTGGAACGTGACTGGCGGCAGGGGCAACAGGCTGTCGATGGGACGGGACGAGGGACGCATCGCGTAAATATAGCCATAGTGGCTATATACGCAATGGTAGTATTCAGGAGCCTCGTGGCCTGAGCTGCACTCAGCGCGTGCTCGGACTGGCCGCCGTATCGGCAAGTTCGGCCCGATACCGCGATGCCACCTCTTCATCGCCGAGCGCCTCGTGCGCGGCCAGCAGGTCGATTCGCACCGCCCGGAGCCACCCGGAGCTCGGGTCGACTTGCGCCCTCATGATCTCGTAGCCCGCCCGGGACTCGACTGCTGCTTCGGCGTTCCGGCCGAGTCGCTGCAATGCCCGGCCGAGTTTGATCCTGGCGATACCGGTGTTGGTGTGCTGGGGCGACTGCCGTTCCGAGAAGATTGCAATCGCCTCTCGAAACAGGGGAACAGCCTCTTCGTACTGGCCGCTCACGAGATGGACATGTGCCAGGTTGGAAATGGCCACGCCGACCGTATAGTGCGTGCTGTCATAAGCGCCTCGATAGATGCGGAGCACGCGCGCATAGGCCTTCTCCGACTCGGGCAGCCGTCCCAGGTGTGCTGCTACATTGCCGACTTCGTTCATCACCGAGGCCACCTTTGGGTGGTCACTGCCGTAGACGCGCTCCTGAATGGCCAGCGCGCGGTGGAGGATGGACCACGCTTCCTCGGTCTTATGCTGGAACAGCAACGGGCGGCTCAGCATGGTGAGACCGTCGGCAACTTTGGGGTGGTTGCCGCCATAGAACTCTTCCGTGATGCTCAGTGCTTCCCGATAGGTCCCCTCTGCATCGGGGTGGCGACCCTGCTCGAACGCGACGGCGCCGATATTGATGAGATCGCCTGCCACCAGCGGATGGCGAGGTCCGTACCGGGCCTGGTGGAAGTCTCGGAGCAGGCGGAAGAGAGAGTCGGCCGCGCCGTACTGGCCGGCGTAGAAGTAGCTGTTCCCGAGTTCTGTCACGGCCAGGGCATACGTCGGATCCTCGTGACGCCGGGGCGACGCGCTGGCTGCCGAAAGCGTGAGCTCCGCAATCGACTCCTCGTACTGCCCACGTTCCTGCAGGATCTTACCAAGGGCGACGCGTGCTGCCGTCATAGTCGGGTCATCGGACGGTCGCCCGCGTTCGAGGAGGGCCAAGGCCGGGCGTACAAGCGCATCGGCATCGTCATACCGTGCCTGCTCGATCCGGAGTTCTCCGAGCGCCAGTTCGCTTGCCGCGACGTCGGCATGGTCTGCACCCAGCAACGCTCGCCGGCGTTCGAGCGCCAGCGAGAGCAGGGAATCGGCGCGCTCGAGTTGGCCCAGCTGATGTGAGATGCCGCCCAGTGTGTGGTACAGGTCGGCCTGCAGGCGTGGCTCGGCGTCGAGGGTGCGGGCTTCATCGAGGCCGCGGTCGAGCAGAGTGACTACTCGCAGACTGTCGGCCGGCCCTGCGGTTTCGTCGCCGCCGCGGAACATTGCGAACACGAAGCGCTGAATTCGTTGTGTGCGTGTCGCCTCGGCCAGCGCCGCTTCTCGAGCCCGGGAGAGTTGAACCGTGTAGAACGTCATCAGGGCGATGAGCGTGACAAGCGTTGCTGCCGCCGCAAGTGCCGCAGCCCGATGACGCTTGAGCAGTTTACCGATTCGATAGGCTATGGTGTCGGGTTGGGCCGCGAGTGGTTCACCCGCCAGGTAACGATCGATGTCCTTGATCAGCGCGTCGATGGTACGATATCGCCGTGCTGCGTCCTTATGCATCGCGGTGAGGCACAGCACATCGAGATCAGACCAGGCAGCGCGGCCCGCAGGTGCAGCCCAGGCGTGTTGGCGGGCTTCGAGCGACGGCCGCTCGGGGTCGCGCTCGAGCACCAGGCGCTCGGCCTCGCCGGGGGTCTTTCCGGCGAGGTCGAACGGTGTGCGGCCGGCGAGGACTTCATACAGGATGACGCCCAGGGAGTAGATGTCTGTGTGAATGCCGATCGGATCACCGCGGAGTTGTTCGGGCGCGGCGTAGGCTGGCGTCATCAAGCGGAGGCCGGTCCGTGTCTGGTCGGCTGGTGTTTCGAGATCCTCCAAGTGTTTGGCAATCCCGAAATCGAGCAGTTTGACGCTGCCGTCATCCCGAACCAGGATGTTCGAAGGCTTGAGGTCGCGATGAACGATCAGATGTCGGTGTGCATGCTCGACGGCTTCGGCAACCGCGCGGATCAGCAGCAGCCGCTCCTGCACCGAGGATTGCTGCTCCCGACAGTACTCTGTCAGCCGGCGGCCATCGACGAACTCGAGGGCGAACCACGGCGTGCCGTCTGGCAGCGTGTCGGCGTGGTAAAGCTGAGCGATGGCCGGATGATTGAGCCGCGCCAGCGTCTGCTGCTCGACTGAGAAACGTTCCCGTCGTGCGGGCGAGACCGCAGCATCGCGCAGTACCTTGATGGCAACCTGCTGATTCACGTCACGGCGCTCAGCGCGATAGACGACGCCCATCCCTCCCTGGCCGACCAGGTCGAGGACCCGATAGGGCCCGAACGTGCGCCCCGCCAGTGTGCCGTGGTCCTCCCGACGCACCAGGGATGCGGCCACCGCGGCCAAATCCTGCTCGAGCAGTCCATCGCGCTGCGCGTCGGCCGCCAACATGTGGGCGACCTCGTCGAGCAGCGCGCTGTCGCCGCCGCACTCATTCAGGAGCCAGGCGGACCGTTCCTTCGGGGGCCGATTGAGCGCGGCGTGGAAGAGGCTCTGGATCCGATCCCAGCGGGTCTCGTCCATCATGCGCGTTTGCCGTCGACTGGTGCTGCGTCGTGGGCCAGGTGGGCGCCGAGCCAGGCCTTGGCGGCCCGCCAGTCCCGGCTGACGGTTGCCGGTCCGACCTCCAGCAACTCCGCAATCTCGTGGATGTCGAATCCACCGAAGTAGCGCAGTTCTACGACGCGCGCTTGGCGTGGCGCATGCGTGGCAAGCGACTCGAGCGTGTCGTGCAGCAGCAGCACGTCGTCGCCAGTCGGGCCGGCGTCGTTCAGGTCGTCGCCGTAAGTGATGAGGGCGGGCCCGGCCCCGCGCTTCTCGGTGAGACGGCGGCGGGCGAGATCGACCACGATCTGGCGCATGGCGCGCGCCGCGAGGCGGCGGAAATGCAGCCGCGACTCGGTTGTCACGCCAGCGCGGCCCTGGAGCTTGAGCCATGCCTCGTGGACGAGTGCGGTTGGGCTCAGACTGCTGTTCGGATCGTTCTGTCGTACCGTGGCCGCGAGGCGGCGAAGTTCCTCGTACGCCAGACTGAACAACTCGTCGAGCGAGGGGTGTGTTGGCGGCATCAGATTTCGGATACTATCGCGCCTCGAGGGCTATCGCAACCGTTCCTCAGGACCTCTCGTCGGTGTACGTCATGGGTGATGACAAAGGGCGGCGGAGTTTCTCGTAGTGAAGGCAACGGCCGCTGCGCCGCGACGTGGACCAGCGTGCGGCCCGTTCTCGAGGTCGACCTTCACAAGGAGAGATCCATGGGTGCGTTACTCGCGTTGGCAGGGCTCGTGGGCGCGTTCGTATTCGCATTTCGGGCGCAGGCAAGCATGTTCGGAAAGGGTGAGCGTCGCAACATGGTCGCGGCGCAGGCGGCGTACGCGCGGTTGGTACGGGAGGCGCCCGATGATCCCGAGGCGAGACTCTCCGAGGCCGAGTATGTGCAGCGACACATGAAGAAGACGCCGTCCGCCGTGCTCAACTGGATCCTGGCGATCCTGTGCATGGTCGTGGTGTCGCCCCTCGGTTGTATCGTCATGGCCGCTAGTTGAAGCGCAGTGGCTGCAATGCTGGGGCCGTGGGGATGGCTTCCGCTTCCCCGCGGCCCCCGGCCCGTTCTATGCCGTCCGTTCGCTGGGCGTGTTCCGCTTGCTGTGTGCCAGAGCCGCGACGATGCCGCCCGCAAGCAGCGGAAGAAGAAAGAGGATCGCCTGGCGCGTGAAGAGCAGCGGAAGGATTGCGCCAGCCAACATCAGCACACTCCCGGCTAGAAACTTCCTCCTGAATGAGAGAATCCCGCCCGCGACGCCGGCCGCGAGACTGCCGACAAGCAGCAGACCGGCGATCCCGAAGTTGCGAAGCTGCTCGCCGCCTGCGAGACGTTGGAGTTCGTTGAGCTGGCCATAATCGGCCAACCATTTCATGCCCAGGGCGCCCGCGATGAGCCCGCCGACGATACCGAGGATGAGGGCTGCGTTTCGCATCGATGTGCCTCCTGATCTGGTGGTCTCGCGTCGTTCGCCGAGTTGGCTTTCGGGTATGGAGGATCACCGGTTGGGACGAGGCGTGGGTTTCGACGGGGCGTATCCCTCACCGACGTCTGCCGGTGCTAGAAGTCGATGTCAAACACCCCGTCGGTCACTGTCAGGGTTCCGGACGCACCGCCGCTGATGGCATCAACGGTGAGCTGGAAGGTTCCCGCGACTCGATTGGCGGTGAGGATGGAGATCGTGATCGTTCCGCTACCCATGTTGCCGCCGGCGCCCCAAGCCGCGTTGCCGATCGTGACGCCGGCACTGACCAAGTTCCCCGGCGCGATGGTGAAGGTCCCGGTGCTGAGGTTCTGAATCTGGAAGCCGATGGCGCGCAGGTCGGCACTGCCGCCGTTGACGGCGGTGATGCCACCGCTCTCCAGCACGGTTGTCTGGATCGCGACGAAGCGGTCGCCGTCGATGCGGGCGGTCATCGGGCCGGGTTCGTTCGGGTCGGTGGAGCCGTCGCCGCCACATGCCGCAGCCGCGGCAAGGCAGGTGACGGCCGTATATCGTCTCCAGGTTCGGAGCATCGGCGCCGTCCTTTCGTGTGGCAGTGATGAACCCCGGCCACAGTCGGGGTTCTCGCCACTCTACGAGAAACTCGGCGGGAATGGATCACAGGCAGCGATGTGCCTGGGGGAGATGCGGGTGGGGAACGGGTGACCTGGGAGGGTCCGGTGGTGGCCTCGCGGGGCCGGCACCGGTTCAGGGCGCGGCGACTGAGATTCGCACCTTGCGGTCGAGAACGTCCTCCAGCACGTCCGCCTTGCGGGATGCGCCCCAGACTTCGAGAGCCAGGTCGGCGCCGAGGCGCTTCGGGGTAACCCGAATGAAGAGCTGATCGTGCGTCAGTCGCGTCGTGACCTGATCGACCACCGCAGCGTGGCCGCGGTCGAGGCCGTCGGCAATGCGCAGGATGCCCGATAGACGCCTGACCACAGCCCGATCAGCCTCACTCAGACGCGCGAAATCAGGATGCTTCTTACTGGGACCCTTCTTCCGGTGATACCGGCTGATCAGTGCCACCAGCAGCCGGTCACGCGCGTTGAGCGAGAGGCGGTCGGCGTGAATGATCAACTGAAAGCTGTGCTTATGGTGCTGGCGGTAGCTGACGACCTGCCCGACATCGTGCAGCAGGCTGGCAGCCTCGAGCAAGGCGCGTTCCGACGTATCCGCACCGAGCGACTCCTGCAACCGATCGAAGAGCGTCAGAGCGAGAATGCGGACTTGTTCGACGTGCCGCCGGTCGCCCTGACAACGGTCGACGAACTCCCGCATAGCGCGAAGCGGGTCAACGGTCAACGCACGGTCGTCGCCGACCATGTCGAGCAGCAGGCCCTCCCGCAGGCCATAGGCGCTGATGGTCAGGCTCGGTGAGCCGGTCAGATCGAGCAGCTCGGCAGTGACGGCCAGTCCGGCGAGGATGATATCGGCGCGTTGCGGATTGAGGCCGGGAATGGCCGCCCGCTCGGCCGAGGTCTTGGTGGTGAGCCATTCGAGGATCTGCTCGATCTCGCCGGTGGCGACGGTCTCGCCGTGAACCGCGTCACCAATGTCGAAACCCCGCCGTGCCCGGATCATTCGACCCAGATTGGTAAAGGTGCCGCCCGATCCGATGACAGCCGCTGCATTCCAGTCCCGACCGGAGACGGCGCGCTTGAGCCGCTTGCGGACCCAGCGTCGCAGGTCGCTGACGGCCCGCGCCGTCGGTCGGTCGCTGTCGAGCCAGGCTTCGGTCAGGCGAACGGCACCCAGGGGGAGGGAATCGGTCATCTCGACCAGGCCGTTGACCACGCCGATCAGCTCGAGACTTCCTCCGCCGATGTCGGCGATCAGGGTCCGGGTGCCGGAGAGTGAGAAGTGATGCGCCACTGACCGATAGGACAGCGTGGCTTCGGCGTCACCGTCGATGACTTCGAGCGCCAGGCCGGTTTCGCGCCGGACGCGTTTGACGAAGAGACGGCCGTTCTCGGCCTCGCGCACGGCCGATGTCGCAACGGCTCGGATCCGCGTCACCCCACGCCGATCCGCGACTTCCCGCATCCGCTTCAGCGCGGCAACCGCGGCGTCCATGGCATGCTCGTCGAGGGCACCGGTGCTCGCGATGCCAGCCGCGAGTCGCGGCTGCTCCTTGACCTCGTCCAGAATCCGCAGGCCGCGATTCCGATCGTACTCGGCAATCGACAGGCGGATCGAGTTCGATCCGACGTCGATCGCGGCGATTCGCTCGGGCTTGGTGTCGCCGGTGGAGGCCCGGCCTCGCGTCGATGCGCTGGAAATGACAGTCACGGGGGAAGGTTACCCGGTCGAGCGGGCACCTCGCCAGTGGGGCCACCGGCTCGGGGGTCGCGGATTGCCCACAGCCGCGTCACAACCGGCGGAGCGGGGAGTTCAGCTGTCGCCGCCGAACTCCTCCGCATGGTGCTTGATCGATTTTCCTTCGACCAGGAAGACCACTTCCTCACCGATGTTGGTTGCCAGGTCCGCAATGCGTTCCAGGTTGCGGGAGACGAGGAACAGACTCATGGCCGCGCCGATTGCGTGCGGATCTTCCATCATGTGCGTCAGCAGGATCCGGAACGTGGAGCGGTTCAGGGCATCGACCTTGTCGTCGCGCAGGCAGACCGCTCGTCCGGCTGCGGGGTCGCCACGCACGAAGGCATCGAGCGCGTCCGAGAGCATCTCACGCGCCAGGCGGGCCATTTCGATGATCTCCGGCTCCGGCGTGATCGGCCGGCTCTGGACCAGCCGCTCCGCCGTCTGCGCGATATTGACGGCGTGGTCGCCGACCCGCTCCAGATCGTTGGCAATCTTGATGGCCGCGACCAGCAGGCGAAGATCCCGCGCCATCGGCTGCTGCAGAGCGAGCAGGCTCAGGCAGAGCTCTTCGATTTCCATCTCCATGGCGTCGATGACCCGATCGCCCTGGATGACTCGCTTGGCTTTTTCGGCGTCGCGGTCCAGCAACGCTTCGACGGCGCCCTGTACGGCTGCTTCTGCTTCACCCGAGAGGGTCAGCAGTCGGACCTTGACCTGACTCAACTCGTCGTGGAAATGCCGATGAACGTCCGGACTCATCCGAACCTCCCCGTGATGTATGCCTCGGTCCGCGGCTCGCGTGGCGCGGTAAAGATATGACTCGTGGTATCATACTCGACCACCCTGCCTGCCTCGAGGAACGCGGTCCGGCTGGAAACCCGGGCGGCCTGCTGCAGGTTGTGGGTAACGATAACGATAGTGTAATCCTGCTGGAGTTCGAGCAGCAGCTCCTCGATCCGCTGCGTCGCAATCGGGTCGAGGGCCGAGCAGGGCTCATCCATCAATAGCACGTCCGGGCGATTGCCGAGCGCCCGCGCAATGCAGAGGCGCTGCTGCTGCCCCCCCGACAGGCCCAGCGCCGGTTGGTTGAGGCGGTCCTTGACCTCATCCCACAGGGCGGCCTGGCGCAGGCAATGTTCAACCAGGTCGGGCAACTCCGCTTTGCGCACCAGCGCATTCAGCTTGGGGCCGTATGCCACGTTGTCGAAGATCGACTTCGGAAACGGGTTGGGACGCTGAAAGACCATCCCGACTTTGCGGCGCAATGACACCAGGTCCACATTGCCGCCGACCACCTCGTCATCGCCAACTCGGATGGCGCCGCCGTAGCGGGCGCCCACGATCAGATCGTTCATCCGGTTGATCGATCGCAGAAAAGTCGACTTGCCGCATCCCGATGGGCCGATGATGGCCGTAACCGCGCGCGCGGGAATGGCGAGCGAGATACCGTGCAGCACCTGACGTTCACCATAGTGGAACGTGAAGTCGTCGGCCTGCACCGCCGGTGTGCCCATCGGTGCTTCCCGCGCCGTCATCCGAACCGTCCCGTGATGTACGCTTCGGTACGTTCCTGAGTCGGAGCCGTGAAGATCTGCTTGGTCGGTCCGGTTTCGATCAGTTGCCCCAGGTAGAAAAAGCTGGTGGTGTCCGAGACGCGGGCAGCCTGCTGCATGTTGTGGGTCACAATCACAATCGTAAAGTGCTCTTTCAGGGTGAAGAGCAGCTCTTCGATTCGCTGAGTGCCCTGCGGGTCGAGCGACGAGGTTGGCTCGTCGAGCAGGACCACGTCGGGAGCCGGGGCGACGGTCCGCGCAATGCAGAGCCGCTGCTGTTGCCCGCCGGACAACGCCACGGCGCTCGCGGTCAGCCGGTCCTTGACCTCGTCCCAGAGGCCGGCATAGCGGAGGGCCCGCTCGACAGTCGCGTCCTTTTCCTGACGCGACCGACGGGTGCCGACCTTGAGGCCGGCCGCGACATTCTCGTAGATCGACATGGTCGGGAACGGCGTCGGCTTCTGGAAGACCATGCCGATCCGGCGCCGAAGCTGGGTCAGACTGACCCGCCCGCCATAGATGTCGAGATCGTCCAGTCGAACCGTGCCGGTCACCCGACCTCCGCCGACTTCGTGCAGCCGGTTGAGGGTGCGGAGGAAGGTAGACTTGCCGCACCCGGACGGGCCGATCAGAGCGTGGACTTGGTTAGCGCGAAAGCCCAGGCTGACATCGCGCACCGCCGCGAAGTTGCCGTAGAACGCGGTCAGCGAATCGGTAGAGAGACGAACCGAACTATCGGACATCGAATCGCTGCCGGGTTGCGAGTCGTGCGAGCAGGCTCAGGACCAGCACCACGAGGATCAGCACCAGCGCCGTGGCCCAGGCAATCCGGTGCCACTCCTCGTACGGACCGGTGGCATAGGTGTAGACGGTCAGCGGCAGCGCGGCGGTCGGCTCGTTGAGGTTGGTGTTCATGAACTGACTGCCCAGCGCGGTGAAGAGGAGCGGCGCCGTTTCCCCAGCCACCCTGGCAATAGCGAGCAGGCTGCCCGTCACGATGCCCGGCAAGCAGGTCCGAATCACCACGGTCAAGCCGGTCCGCCAGTAGGGATATCCCAGCGCCAGCGCCGCTTCACGCAGCGCGTGGGGCACCAGCTTGATCATCTCTTCCGTGGTGCGCATCACCATCGGGATCATGATCATCGCGAGTGCCGCGCTCCCCGCAAAACCGGAGAAGTGCTTCTGCTTGGCCACGATCAGGGTCCAGATGAAGACGCCGACGACGATCGACGGCGTGCCGTTCATCACGTCGGCCACGAAGCGGCTCACCGTCGCCAACCGGCTTCGGGGATACTCGGCGCAGTACATCCCGGCTCCGACCCCGACGGGAAGACCAATCAGCGCGCCGGTGGCCACCATCATCAGCGTGCCGACGATGGCGTGCGCCACCCCGCCGCCCGCTTCGCCTGGGGGGGCCGGCAGGGAGGTGAAGAACGCCAGGTTGATGCTGCTGGCGCCCTTGGCGAACAGGGTGCCGAGGATCAGGATCAGCGGGGTGACGGCAATCACGACCGCGCCCATCATTGCGCCGACCATCAGGCGGCTCTTCCAACGGCGCCAGATCAGACGGTTCATGCGGAGTTGCCGCCTCCGCCGCGGGACACACGCCAGATCAAGAGCCGCGCTCCCGCATTGACGAGAACGGTGACCAGGAACAGCGTAAAGGCAACATAGGTCAGCGCCGAGAAGTGCAGATCGGTCGAAGCCTCACTGAACTCGTTCGCAATCACGGCCGCCATGGTGTAGCCCGGCGCAAAGAGCGAGGCGACGATCTCATGCCGGTTGCCGATCAGCATCGTGACCGCCATGGTTTCGCCAAGCGCCCGGCCAAGACCGAGAATCACGGCGCCAATGATGCCCGAGCGGGCGTACGGCACCACGGCGGTCCAGGCCGCTTCCCATCGGGTGGCACCCAGCCCGAGCGCCGCTTCGCGCTGGCTGGACGGCACTGCCATCAGGACTTCCCGCGACACCGACATGATGTAGGGCATCACCATGATGGCAAGGATGATTCCTGCCGCGAGCATCGAGTTGCCGTAGATCGGCCCCTGGAAGAAGGGCAGAAAGCCCAAGGTGTCGCGGAGAAACGGAAATACGGTGGCGCGGAGAAACGGAATCAGGACGAAGATGCCCCACAGGCCGTAGACCACGCTCGGAATCGCGGCCAGGAGCTCGATCACGAAGGAGACCGGCTGCCGGAGCCAGCTCGGACTGAACTCGGTCAGGTAGATCGCGACGCCCAGCGACAAGGGAACCGCAATGACCAGGGCAAGCGCAGCGGAAACCAGTGTGCCGACGATGAGCGGGAACGCCCCAAACTCTTCGGCGACCGGGTCCCAGGTCGTGCCGGTGATGAAGTCGAAACCGAAGCGGCTGATCGCCAGCTCGGCACCGATCCAGAGTTCATAGACCAGAAATGCCAGCAGGGTCGGGATGGCAATCGCGGCGGCCGTCAGGACGCCGCGATAGACCATATCTCCGATGTTGCGTCCCTCGAGGGGCACTCCGGCCACTGCCGGAGTGCCGTCGGAGCCGCTGGTCACGCGATGGCCTTGCCGCCGGCCTTGAGCGTCTTGAGCCGCTCCCGAACCAGGCCGGCGACCTCGGCCGGCAGCGGTGCGTAGCCGAGGGCCTTGGCCATACCCTGGGCCTCAGGCGTCAGCATCCAGACCGCGAAGTCGCGAATCAGCTTGGCCTTGGCCGGATTGGCGTTGTCGACATACACCAGGAGCCAGGTAAACGAGGCGATCGGATAGGCGTTTGCCCCCTTCGCATCGGTAATCGAGACCCGGAAATCGGTGTTCTTGGCCAGCGAGGCGCCGGCGGCAGCGGCCGTGACCGACTCCAGCGTGGCGTCGACGAACTCCCCGGCGCTGTTCTTGACGATGGCGTGGGGCAGCTTGTTGGCAATGGCATAGACGAGCTCGACGTAGCCGATCGCACCAGGCAACTGCTTGACCTGCTGCGTCACGCCTTCGTTGCCACGCCCGCCCAGGCCCTTGGGCCAGTTGACCGCCGTCGAGGTTCCGACCCGAGAGCGCCAGTCCGGCGACACCTTGGCCAGATAGTCCGTAAATACGTAGGTAGTGCCCGAGCCATCAGACCGGTGCACCACGATCAGGTCCTGATTGGGCAGCTTGATTCCCGGGTTGAGCGCCACGAGCCGGGCATCGTTCCATTTGGTAATCTTGCCGAGAAAGATGTCGGCGATCGTCGCGGCGTCGAGCTTGAGAGGCGTCGTACCAAGACCCGGCACGTTGTAGGTGAGTACGACCGCGCCGAGTACGGTCGGCAGGTGCGCGACGTTGCCCTTGGCCGCAGCGATCTGCTCGTCGGTCATGGGGCCGTCGGTCGCCCCGAAATCGATGGTTCCTTGAGTGAACTGGCGTACGCCGCCGCCCGAGCCAATCGACTGATAGTTGATCTTGACACCGGTCTTCTGAGCGTAGGCTTGAAACCAGCGGGTATAGACGGGATTGGGAAAGGTGGCACCTGCCCCGTTCAAGTTGGCTTGACACTGGGCTGCACCCACTGAGCCGAATGTGACAAAGCCGATCAGTGCCGCCGTGCGATCGATCCTCACCGTATGCTCCTTGCTCGAGGTCAGTCAAACCGCGCTTGAACTAACCAGCCGTTCGTCACAATCAGATCACAAACACGTCAACAGGGGGTATCTGGCGGGAGGTTTGCTAAGGCGTCAGTGGTAACGTTTCAAAATTAACCGTCATGGCGCCACGGAGACCTGAAATCGTCGGCGCTCCGGGCGCCTCGGGGTTCTGCCGCTCGAACATCAGTCGGACCTGGGCTCGAGCCGTGAGGTACAGGTTAACTCCAGCTGACAGGAGCATCGAGCCGTTTCGAGGAGCGTTGGCATTCGGGTCGGCCCAGTCGAACCGAACGACAGGTTCGACCGCGTAAACGGTCCGGCCTGGAGCGAGGCGAACGTGGTACGCCGTGACCGCCGAAAGCCCGCGAATCGGGTTCCGGTCGGCCGAGTCGTCCTCGCCTGACAGATAATCGACCACAGCAAAGAGACCCCGGTCACCGGGTTTACCCCACTGAGCGTCGAGACCGATGGCCCGGTTGCGGAAGCCGCTGTCGGTGATTCCGGGCTGCACCGTGACGACGCCCTCGTGGGAATACCAGGCGAAGCCTACGCCGAGCTTCGGAGTGAGGTCAGCGGTCGTCCGGATGCCGAAGGACTTCGCGTCGTTGACGTCACTCAGGCTTTCGCCCTCGCCGTTGTAGATCCCGGCCTTGACCGCCATGGTCCGTCCCGCGCCGAGCGGGTGGACCAGTCGGAGCGATGCGCCAAGATCGGTCTGGATGAAGCCGCCAGCCTCGAAGAGGTTGTAGGCTGCTGACTGCGCCAGGCCTCGCCCCGCATTTCGCTCGATCGACGGAAGATTGTTCGACGACAGCAACTCGTAGCGACCAAAGGGAACCTTCTCGGCGCCAGTTCGGAGGAAGAGACCGGTCTTGGACTCGGGCTGGGTCAGCCGCAGGTCGACGAAGGCATCCCTGAGTCGTACGCCGCCCGGTCGACCACCTTCGAACGAGGGCTGAATGACGAGGCTGAGGCGGTCCGAGATGTTGGCGTCGACCTGGATTCGGGCCCGTCGGATGAAGAAGTTGCTGGAGGCTCCCGGGTTCTCGCTGGAGAAGGCGTAGCCCTGAGTTTGCAGCCGTCCATTCAGTACGATCGCTGGATACCGCTGCGCTGACAGTCCGCCAGCCGCCCCCGCCGCCAGCAACGCGCCGAGCCAGATCCGCATCGATGTGAGTCCTGGAAATCTTCGCTGTGGTTGTAGATGTAACGAAACCAGGCGAAGAATGTGACGCGGCGGTCACTGCCGTGTCAATTAATCGTCACGTTCAGGTAACGTGGGGCTGGGCGGCCCCAGTTTCGTGAGGAGATCGGGAGGGCCACCAGATATGAACCGTTGTACCGCGTCCCAGCGCGCTTTCGGCCCAGATCCGGCCGCCCTGGTTCTCGACCAGGTGTTTGACGATGGCAAGTCCGAGACCCGTGCCGCCCTGAGCTCGGGCCCGGCTCGCGTCGACCCGATAGAAGCGTTCGAAGATGCGCGGCACATGGTCTGATGCGATACCGCTTCCTGTATCTGCGACGGAGATCCGGATGCCGGCACCGTCGCGCGCGGCTCGGACGGTGACCGAGCCGCCTGTCGGCGTGTAGCGGATGGCGTTTTCGAGCAGGTTTCGGAAGATCTGCCGGACCGCGTCGGGGTCGCCGGGGACGAACTGACAGTCGTCCGCGAGGTCGACCGAGAACGACGGCCGGTTGCTCGATGCCGAGGCGGCCACGGCCCAGGCGTCGGCGGCGGTCGGCTCGATCGCGACCTGCTCGTTGGCCGGGGTCCAGGCCCCGGACTCGATCCGGGACAGATCGAGCTGGTCGTCGACCAGTCGCTGCATCCGACGGGCATTGGAGAGAATGGTGTCGAGGAACCGCCGGGCGGTTTCCGGATCCGTATCGTCGGCCAGCAAGGTTTCCGCGTAGCCGGAAATCGCCGTCAGCGGCGTCTTGAGTTCGTGGGAAACGTTGGCGACGAAATCCCGGCGAACCGTTTCCAGGCGCTTGAGGTGCGTCAGATCGTGCAGCACCACCACCGCACCCCCGGTGGGGAGCGGCCGGGCGTTCATGAGATAGGTGCGCTCTCCCCAGGTGATTTCGCGATCGGCGATGGCGGTGCCTTCGAGAACCCGGTCGATCAGGTCGCGCGCATCCTTGGTTCGGAAGATGAGGGGCAGGTCGGGCATCGGCTCGGTGTCGCGAAACCCAAGCAGGCGCCGAGCCGCAGGGTTGGCCGTGATGATTCGGCCCTTGGCGTCCGACGAGAGCACCCCCTCGACCATCGAGTCGACGATGGCGGCTGTTTCGGATTGCTTGCGGCGGAGGTTCTCGAAGCGCCCTGCCAGCTGATCGTGCATGGCGTGCAGATCAGCCGTGAGACGGTCGATGTCGGGGATGCCCGCATAGGGGAACTCCGGGGACTCGCCCGATGCGATCCTGCGCGCAGCTGTTGCGATTTCGGTCAAAGGGCGCACGACGCGCCGGGCCGCCAGGTAGGCCAGGGGAAGACCCAGCAGCAGCGCGATCAGGCCGGCAATCAGGATCGGGCGCTGCGCCGTGCGAACCGACCGGTCGACCCCCTCCAGGCTCATCGCGACTCGGATCGCGCCCGGACCGCCGGGAACGGCGACATACATGGACGGCACGCCCATCGAAGCACTGGGCCGTCGATCCTCGCTGGGCTGGCCCCCCAGGGCGGCCACGATCTCCGGGCGGTTGAGATGGTTCTCGATCCTGGCGAGGTCGGCCGCAGTGGCCTCGGACTCTGCCCGGACCCGACCGGTCCCATCGACCACCGTGATACGAATACCGGTTCGACTCGCGACCGCCTCCGCGGTGCGTTGCCAGGCCAGCGAATCTCTCGGGAGAGCCATCGCGACCAGCGCGGCCTTGCGCTCGAGGCTCGCGCGGGTGTCGCGCTCCAGGTCGCGTCGAACCGAGTAGCCGACGGCCCCGAGCACCCCGACCACCGTGGCGACCAGAACGATGAAGGTGCCGGTCGCCACCCGCCCGGCGTAGGTCACCGGGCGCGGGCCTTCTCCGGTGCGGTGAACCGGTAGCCGAAGCCGCGTACGGTTTCGATCAGGTCGCCGGCGGAGCCCAGCTTGGTGCGGAGGCGCTGCACGTGCATGTCGACCGTGCGGGTCTGGATGTCGGGCTGCGCGTCCCAGACCGTTTCCAAGAGCTGCGGTCGGGTCTGGACCCGACCACGCCGCTCGAGCAGGGTAACCAGCAGCTTGTACTCGGTGGCCGTGAGCTGCAGGTCCTCGCCATCCACGGTGACGCGGTGAGCCGACCGGTCGATCGTGAGCGGCCCGGCCGAAACCTGTGAGCCACCCGCAACCGCTGGGGCGGCGAGTCGCCGAATGATGGCCGCCACGCGGAGGGTGAGCTCGTTGGGAGAGAAGGGCTTGGTCAGGTAGTCGTCCGCACCGAGCGAGAGTCCTCGGATCCGATCGGCCTCTTCGCGCCGGGCTGTCAGGAGGATCACGCCGACGTCCCGGGTTTCCTCCTGTTTGCGGAGGGCCTGCAGCACATCCAAACCCGACAAACCGGGGAGCATCAGATCGAGTACAATGACATCCGGGCGCTGCTCGGCCGCGGCGCGCAGTGCGTCGGTGCCGTTTGCCGCGGTCGACACCCGGTAGCCGGCTTTCGCCAGGTGATAGGCGACCAGGGCAGTGATATCCGGTTCGTCGTCGACGACAAGGATGCGATGGCTCATCGCTTCGGTAGCTTCTTTCCTCGGCTGCGGCTCCGTTCCAGAGCCAGGTCTCGTTCGCGACGGAAATCACTCTCGGTCGCGACGGTATCAAGAATGGTTCTCATCAAGCGGCCCAGCACACCGGTGTCTCGGCTCAGACGGTAGAGGACGAACGGCGCGACGGACGTATCCTGAACCAGCTCGGCGCGCTTGAGCACGGTCAGGTGGCGTGAGACCGTCGGTTGCGGCAGGTCGAGGACGTCCTGCAGATCGGAGACGAATAGCGGGGCCGCCGCCAGGCAGTTGAGGATTCGGAGCCGAGTCGGTTCCGCGACGGTGGCCAGAAGATCGACCGAAGAAGGCTGAGCGGTCATATGCGTCGCAACGAATATGGAAGCCGGCCGGCCGCCCTACAAGGCACGTGACAGGACTGTGACGCTGCCTCGCCAGGGCCGGCGGTCGCGTCTATGTTTTGTGGCCATGCTGACCCTGTTTCTCGCCGCATCACTGCTGGCCGCGCCTGTCGACTCTGTGGTGCTCAGAGTCCTGTCGATCAACGACTTCCACGGTGCGCTCGGGTCTCGCGTCCTCCCCTGGTCCAACGGGCGTCCGATCGGCGGCCTCGCGGCGCTCAAGGGCATGATGGACAGCCTCGAGGCTGATTGCGGGTGCCCGACACTCCGGTTCGATGCCGGCGACCAGCTGCAGGGCAGTCTCGGCTCCAATCTGATGTATGGGCGCTCGGTGGTCGAGGCCATGAACCTGCTCGGACTCGATGCGGCGGCCATCGGCAATCATGAACTCGATTGGGGCGCCGACACCCTGGCGGCGCGGGTGGCGGAGGCCCGCTATGCCTGGCTGGCAGCCAACGTCTTCGATTCGACGACCGGCTCCCGGCCTGCCTGGGCCAGGCCGTATGCGATCATCGACAAGGGGCCCTATCGCATCGGTGTGGTCGGGTACCTGACGACCGCGACCAAGTCGATCGTGATAGAGCGGCACGTCCGTGGCTTGGAGTTCCGCGAGGCGCCGGACGCCATTGCCGATGCGCTTGCTGCCGTCAAAGCTGCGCAGCCGGACTTCACCGTTCTGGTTGCGCATGAAGGCGCGTTTTGCGATTCGCTGGCCTGCAAAGGCGAGATCGTCTCGCTTGCCAGGCAGTACGATTCGACGGCGTTCGATCTGATCGTGGCGGGCCATACCCACACGCTGATCAGCACGATCCAGCGCGGCGTCCCGATCGTCTCGGCGCGGGCCAACGGCACCGCCGTCGGCGTCGTCGATCTGGTGCAGGCGGCTGATGGCGGTCGACGCTGGACCGTCCGGGTCGAGACCGTCTACGCCGATGCGGTGCGGCCTGATTCGGCCGCGGGCGAACTGGTGGCCCGCTACGACGCCCAGACCGGCCCGATGGCTCGCCGAGTGGTGGCCAACCTGGCGTCGGCCCTCACCACGGCGCGTGGAGTCGAGTACACCCTGGGCAATCTGATCGCAGATGCGCAGCGGGAGGCGGTCGGCGCCGACTTTGCCCTGATGAACAACGGCGGGATCCGTCGCTCGCTCCTGGCCGGCCCGGTCACCTACAGCGACCTTTTCGAGCTGCAGCCGTTCGGTAACCAGATGCTGCGGGTCCGCGTGAACGGGGCGGTAGTGCGCCGGATGGTCGAGCACGCCCTGGCCGATGGCCGGCCGGATGCGCATCTCTCAGGCATGCGGGTCCGTTACGACCCTGCTCGACCGCAGGGGCAGCGGGTCGTCGAGATGCGGACGGTTGGCGGGAGGCTGGTTCGCAATGATCGAACCTACACGCTGGCTGTCTCGGATTTTCTCTTCGGGGGCGGCAGTGGCTATACCATGTTCGCGGGCCTCGATTACCAGGTGGTCGACACCGGGGCGCTCGAAGCCCTGGTCGCCTGGTTCGAGCGGCAGCCCGGTCCGGTTCGCGGCCCGAGCGACAAACGATGGATTCTGGTGAAGCGGTGACAATACCTGTCTTTGTGAATAGCGGAAGTTTGTTCGTCGCACCGGGTACGACGGCCGGAGCAGCAGCTGCGCAGGCGGATCCGCGCTATGCCGAGGCGGCCGAGGCCGGCCGAGCCTATCTGACCGATGGCCGGGGCATCCGACGTGATCCGTCCGAGATCCTCGCGGCCGGTGACATCCTTCGCGTCATCGTGAGCGCCACACGTGACCTGCCGGAGGCGACGTCGGACGCATGATCACGCGGGAGCTGATCGCCCGGCTGCCGAAGGCGGAGCTTCACGTGCACCTGGACGGCTCGCTTCGAGCCGAAACGATGATTGCCCTTGCTGCCGATCAGGGGCTGACGCTTCCAACGACGGACCCGGACGCGCTCCGCCGGTACATGGTCGTTGACGACGCGACCAACCTGGCCGACTTTCTCCATCGTTTCGATCTGACGGTTCCGCTGCTGCAGACGCCCGAGGCGGTCGAGCGGGTGGCCTACGAGATGGTCGAGGACGCCGCGCGTGACAACCTGCGCTACCTGGAAGTCAGGTACTGCCCGCACCTGAGCACCAAAGGCGGGCTGACGATGGATCAGGTGGTCGAGGCCGAGTGGCGCGGCCTGAGCCGCGGGCAGGCTGAGTTCGGTGTTGTCGTCGGCATCATCAACTGCTCGCTCAGACACTATGCGCCGGAACTGTCGGTGGTAGTTGCCGAGCATTCGGTCCGGATGCGGGCGCACGGCGTCGTTGGGTTCGATCTGGCCGGCGACGAAGCGGGTCGGATGCCCGGGGTACACTCCCGGGCATTCGACGTGGCCAAGGCGGGCGGTCTGGCAATAACCGTTCACGCCGGCGAGGCGGCGGGGCCGCCGTCGATTGCCGAGGCCATCGATCGTTGTCATGCTCAGCGGCTGGGGCATGGGACTCGGCTGTACCAGGATCCGGAGCTCGAGTGTCGGGTTGCATCGGCCGGAATTCCGATCGAGATCAACCTCACGAGCAACCTGCAGACCCGGGTCGTCCGAAGCGCGGCAGAGCACCCGGTCCGCCGCTATCTGGACCTTGGCATCCCGGCGACACTCTGTACCGACAGCTGGCTGATGTGCGGCGTCAGCCTGACGGACGAGTACTGGCTGGCGCACCAGGCTCTCGGCTTCAATCGTGACGAGATCGACCGCTTGATCCTGAACGGCTTCGAGGCCGCCTTCCTTCCACCTCAGAGTAAGCGCGCCCTGGTCGAGCGAGTGCGTGCGGAGCTTGCGGATATCGCATGACGGACCTCCAGCCGGGATCGGCCAACGCGGTGCGCGCAGCGGTAGCACACATCGAGCGACAGTTGGGAGGACGTGCTCCCGAGGTTGCGATCGTCCTGGGGTCGGGGCTTGGCGCCCTCACCGATCGGATTGCCGAGCCGATCCGGATCGGGTACGGAGAAATTCCCGGCTTTCACCTCCCGACCGTGGCGGGTCATCGTGGTGAGCTGGTCGTCGGTCGGCTGGGCGGCAAGGTCGTGATCGGCCAGAGCGGTCGCTTTCATATGTACGAGGGGTATTCCGCGGCAGAGGCTGTCCTGCCGGTTCGCGTCTTTGCTGCGCTTGGTGTTCGTACCCTGATCGTGACGAACGCCACGGGCGGTATCAACCGTGCCTTCGCGGCAGGAACGGTGATGCTGATCTCGGACCACATCAATCTGACCGGTCGGAATCCGCTGATCGGGCCGGTCCGAAGCGGCGAGAGTCGGTTTCCGGACATGACGGTGGCCTACGACGCAGAGCTGCGCAGCCTCGCCGAGCGGGTTGCCGGGCGGCTCGGCGTTGCGGTGGCTCAGGGCATCTATGTCGGGCTGCTCGGCCCCAACTACGAGACGCCTGCGGAAATCCGCATGCTGGAGCGTCTGGGGGGCGATGCGGTGGGCATGTCTACGGTGGCTGAGGTGATTGCGGCCCGCAGTCTGGGGATTCGCTGCCTCGGTATTTCGTCCGTCACCAACCCTGCGGCGGGTGTCACGGCTGCGCTTTTGTCACATACGGATGTCATGGATATGGCCGGGCAAACCGGCGACGCCATCGGTCGGCTGATCGAGGGTGTGATTGCTGCGCTGTAACAACTTCGGAGACAGGGAATGACGGCGGAATCGACTGGCCTGGCGGCCAAGCATCAGCGTGCGCTCTGGACCCCGTTCATGCAGATGCAGACGGTGCTCGATCAGGGGCCGCTCATCTTCGATCGCGGTGAGGGCGTCTACCTCTACGACGTGGGTGGGCGCCGGTATCTCGATGCACACGCCAGCCTCTGGCTCATGAACGTCGGTTTCGGGCGCAACGAGATTGCCGACGCCGCGTACCGCCAGATGCAGAAGTTCGCCTTCTTCAGCCTTTTCCAGGGGTTCTCGAACGAGCCCGCCATCGAACTGGCCGATCGCCTGGTTCGGCTGGCGGGGCCGGAGGGAATGGGCAAGGTCTTCTATTCCGACAGCGGATCAGAGGCGGTCGAAACCGCCATCAAGATCGCGCGGCAGTACTGGAAGAATCGCGGCAAGGGTGGCAAGTACAAGTTCATCGCACGTCGGAATGCCTACCACGGCGTCACCATGGGTGCGCTGTCCGCCACCGGTGTGTCGGCCAATCGGCGTGCCTTCGAGCCGTTGCTGCCGGGGTTCAGTCACATTGCGGACCCCAACTGCTATCGCAACGATTTCGGTGCGGACCTGACCGAGGAGGAGGTGTCGGTCGCTGCGGCGGACGCTCTCCGAAAGCAGATCGAGTTCGAAGGCCCGGACACTGTGGCCGCGTTCATGGCTGAGCCGGTTCAGGGCGCGGGCGGCGTGGTGGTCCCGCCGGCCAGTTATCTCGCCAAGTGCCGAGCCATTTGCACCGAGTATGACGTGCTGTTGATCGCCGATGAGGTAATCACCGGATTCGGGCGCACCGGAACCTGGTTCGGGTCCCGCACCTACGGAGTGCAGCCTGATCTGATGTGCTTTGCCAAGGGCATCACCAGCGGCTACATCCCGATGGGGGCAACGCTCTGCCGCGATGAGGTCTACGAGGCCTTCCTGGGTACGCCCGGCGACGGCAAAGAACTGCGCCATGGCAACACCTACACCGGGCATGCCACGGCCGCCGCCGCTGCTCTTGCGAACCTGGCCATCGTCGAACGGGAGCAGTTGCCCGAGAACGCGGCGGTCGTCGGTCGCCATCTGTTGAACGGCCTCGAGCGACTCCGGTCGCACGAGATGGTCGGCGACGTGCGCGGTATCGGTCTGCTCGCGCGGGTCGAACTGGTCAAGTCGCGCGCGTCGAAGGAACCGTTCAAACCTGCCGGTTCCGTCGGCGGCAAGGTGCAGCGGCGGGCGCAGGAACTCGGCGTGATCCTCCGGAACATCAACGATGTCCTGACCTTCTCACCGCCGCTGATCCTGACTGCGGAGCAAGCCGATGAGATCGTCGAGGTGGTCGACCAAGCCATCGGTGATGTCGCCCGCACGCTCTGAGCCATTCGAGGTTGCCGTCATTCCCGGCGACGGCATCGGAGCTGAGGTCGTCGCCTCCGCGGTCGAGGTCGTCGATGCGGCGTTAGGCGCCGGTCGCTGCCGCTGGCGCCGGCTGCCCTGGGGTTCCGACTACTGGCTGGCCCACGGCGTCATGATGCCGGCGGATGGCCTCGCCGAGTTGGCCGCCGCCGACGCGATCCTGCTCGGTGCGGTGGGCGACCCCCGGGTTCCGGATCACGTCACGCTGCATGGCTTGCTGCTTCCGATTCGCCGCCGCTTCGACCAGTTTCTCTGCGTTCGTCCCGTGGTGCTGCATCCGGGAGTCGAGTCGCCGCTCCGCAGGCTCGGCCCCGGTTCGGTCGACTTGGTCGTTTATCGGGAAAACACCGAAGGCGAGTACGCCGATGTCGGCGGACGAGTGCATCGAGGCACCGACGCCGAGGTCGCGGTGCAGGGTAACGTCTTTACCCGGCGGGGTACCGCCCGCATCATCCGGGCGGCGTTCGTGGCGGCGCGGGGTCGGCGTGGCAAGCTGACCTCGATCACCAAGTCGAACGCGCAGGCCCACGGCATGGTGCTGTGGGACGAGGTGTTCCGCGAGACGGCAGCGCAGTACCCGGATGTGACAACCGAGTCACTGCTGGTCGACGCCGCCGCGATGGATCTGGTTCGTCGCCCCGATCAGTTCGATGTCATCGTGGCGAGTAATCTGTTCGGCGATATCCTTTCGGACCTGGCGGCTGCGGTCGTCGGCGGACTGGGCCTGGCGCCCAGCGCCAATCTCGACCCCAGCCGCACCGGACCGAGCATGTTCGAGCCGGTGCATGGTTCGGCTCCGGACATTGCGGGGCTGGGCGTCGCAAATCCGATCGCGACGGTCCTGGCAGCTGCCATGATGCTCGACCACCTCGAGCAGCTCGCCGCCGCGCGCGTCATCCGCCAGGCAGTCGATCGGGTGCTCGAGACGGGCAAGGTCCGTACTCCAGATCTTGGCGGCACCGCGAGCACTGCCGAGGTCACTCGTGCCCTGATTGCCGCGTTTCATTGAGGGCAGTTCCCCTTCCACATTCCCGAGGTAGTGAGCCGATGGCCGACCCGAAGAACGTGCTGTTGCTGCTGCTCATCCTGGTTACCATCGGATTCGTCGCGTACTGGATCACCGCAGTCAAGCGGACCCATGGCAAAGTCACACTCCCGGCTGCGAAGCAAGTATTGATCGGCATGGTGACGGCGTTCTTCGATACCCTCGGTATCGGGTCCTTTGCCCCAACCACCGCATGGTTCAAGTTCTCCCGGTCGGTGCCGGACGAAAAGATTCCGGGCACCCTCAACGTCGGCCACAGCATGGCGGCCATCACGCAGGCGCTGATCTACATCCAGATCGTCGAGGTCGAGTTCGTCACGCTGCTGGTGCTGATCATCGCGGCTGTCCTGGGGTCGTGGGTTGGAGCCGGCTTCGTCGCGCAGTGGCCGAGACGCCGGATCCAGTGGGGTATGGGTACGGCGCTGCTCGCGGCCGCGCTGCTGTTCTTCATGCGCAACATGAACCTGGGCCCGGAAGGCGGTAACGAGCTGGCCTTGCGCGGTACGCTGCTCGGTATCGGGATCGCCGGCAACTTCTTGCTTGGTGCGCTCATGACGCTCGGCATTGGCCTGTTTGCACCCTGCCTGATCATGATCAGCCTGCTCGGGATGAACCCGATCGCGGCCTTTCCGATCATGATGGGCTCGTGCGCCTTCCTGATGCCGATTGCCGGGATGCGCTTCATCCGGGCGGGTCGGTATGACCTTCGGGCCGCCTTGGGTCTCACCATCGGCGGTCTCCCGGCCGTCTTGCTGGCGGCGTTCATCGTCAAATCGCTGCCGCTGGTTGCCCTCAGGTGGCTCGTGATGGTCGTCGTGCTCTACGCAGCGGTGACGATGTTGCGGGCGGCGATGCGCAAGGAACCCGAGCCGGTGGCGGTGCCGCTGAAGTAGCAGCCGAACGGGTGGATCAGCGAGGCCGCCCGAGGGAACCGGGCACGGTCCAGTGGTCGACCGGGCCGTGCCCGCTGCCGAGGGACGGCGCTGCCGCGATGGCGCGTTGCAGGAAGTCCAGGGCGTCTTGCACGATCGCCACCAGCTCGGAAAACTCGGGTGCCGCCGGCGCCGCGCGACCGAAGCCCCAGCGAGCCAGACCAGCTGTCAGTGCCGCCGAGAGTGTGCAGCCCGTGCCGTGGGTCGAGGTCGTGGCCAGTTTCGGGTGCTCGAACTGAAAGATCCCTGCCTCGGCAACCAGGACGTCCACCAGCGTGTCGCCCGGCAGGTGACCCCCTTTGATCAGCACGGCCCCGGCTCCGTGGGCCAGCAGGACGCGCCCGGCGGCAATCATGGAGGCCGGGTCCGTCACCGGCTGGCCCGCGAGAATGGTCGCCTCGTCGAGATTGGGAGTCACCAGGAGCGCCCGCGGCACCAATCTCGCTAGGATCTCAGCCTCAGCGTCGCGGTCGAGCAGGCGATCGCCAGAGCTGGCGACCATGACGGGGTCGAGGACGTAGCGGCGCCATCCGAAGCGTTCGAGGGCCCCGGCCACTTGACGGACCAAGGGCGCCGTGGCGAGCATCCCCGTCTTGACCGCATCGGGCGGAAGGTCGTCGGCCAATGCGAGCAGCTGCGCGTCGACCATCTCGGCCGGCACCGGATGAACGGCGGTGACGCCCCGCGTGTTCTGCGCAGTGAGCGCGACGATAGCCGTCGTGCCGTAGACGCCGTACTGATGGAACGTCTTCAGGTCGGCCTGGATTCCGGCACCTCCGCCTGAATCCGACCCTGCAATCGTCAGCGCTATGGGAAGCATGGGACTCGCGCTCCAAACCATGATTCGGGATCTCCACCGGCGACGGGGGCGGGAACGTCGGCGTCTGGCGATTGCCGAAGGTGTCCGCCTCGTCGAAGAGGTGCTGGCGGCGCAGGTCCCGTGTCGCGCCATCGTGACCAGCCCCGCGCTGGAAAGTACCGAACGAGGGCGCGCCCTCAAACGGGCATTGCTAACGGCGCCCGTCGGTGTCACCGAAGTGACTGATGCAACGCTCGCCGACCTCGCGGCGACGGATCACCCGCAGGGCGTGCTCGCGGTGGTGACGCCTCCCGCCTGGACGCTCGAGCGGCTCGCGGTAGGTGCGCGGGCGGTGCTGGTCGTCCTCGACGGCCTCCAGGATCCCGGAAACGTCGGCACGATCACCCGGACCGCGCTCGCTTTCGGCGCCACCGCGGTGATCGCGTTGCCCGGCACCGCGGAATGGACCAATCCCAAGACACTCCGGGCCTCGATGGGGGCGGGCTTTCGACTTCCGATCGTGACGGTCGACGAGGATTCGGCCCGAGCGTGGCTGGCGGAGCATGAGGTGACGATTGCCGCCACCGCCACAGACGGCGTGTCGTTCGACCGGGTTACCCTGCCGGACCGGGTCGCCTTCATCCTCGGCAACGAAGGGGCCGGGCTTCGTTCGAGACTGGCACAGGAAGCCCGCCTTCGGCTTGCCATTCCCCTCGACCCGGGCGTCGAGTCGCTCAACGTCGCCGTCGCTGCGGGGATCTTTCTTTACGGAGCAACCCGTGACCGATAGCGGAATCGCGGCGCTGATTGCGGGCCTGTTCGGGGCCCTGGTCGGCAGCTTTCTCAACGTCTGTATCGTGCGCTGGCCCGCCGAGCAGTCGGTGGTCCGGCCTCGATCCCGCTGCCCGCGTTGCGGCAATCAGCTGGCCTGGTACGACAACGTGCCGGTCCTGGCCTGGCTCTGGTTGCGCGGTAAATGTCGCAGCTGTGCCGAGCCGATCGCGCCGCTCTATCCGCTCATCGAGCTGACCACCGCGCTGATCTGGGCCTGGATGGGTTGGCGACACGGACTCTCGCTCGATGCGCTGGAAGGCGCCATCTTCCTCACCATTCTGCTCGGCATCGCGACCACTGATGCGCGAGAATACATCATACCCGACGAGTTCACCTGGGGCGGTCTCGTTGTCGGGCTCGTCTTTGCAGCGACCGGTGGCGTTGGGGCGCTGTTGACGGCAGTGCTGGGGGCCGCAGTCGGGTTTGGCTTACTCTGGGCGGTCGGAATCGCCGGAACCTGGCTCTTCAGGCAGGAAGCCATGGGCGGCGGCGACATCAAGATGATGGCAATGGTCGGTGCGTTCCTCGGCTGGCAGGGCGTGTTGCTCACCATCTTCATGGGCGCACTGGTCGGGATTTTGATTTTTCTGCCGCCTGCGCTGATGGGCAAAAAGAAGCTGGTGCCCTTCGGCGTCTTTCTGGCGCTCGGGGCGGCGGTTACCTACCTGGTCGGTCCCGCGGTGATCGACTGGTACAAGGGTTTCATCGGAGTGGTCTGATGCGTCGATATCTCCTGTTGTGCCTGCTGGCGCTCCTGACCCTTGGCGGGTGCCGGGGCCGCGCCGCCGATGCCGCCCTCGATACGGATGCTCTTGCTGCCCTCGTCGACAGTCTGGTACCCCATGTCGAGAAGGCCGTCGGCTTCTCCTTCACGAGTCAACCCAAGTTCGCCATTCGCACCAAAGCCGAGGTTCAGACGTTTCTCCTGGCCAAACTGGACCAGGAAATGCCTGAATCGAGGACTGAGGGCATCGAGGCTGCTTACCGACTGCTCGAATTGATTCCTGACACACTCCGGATTCGCGATGCGCTGCTGCCGTTGTACGCAGAGCAGGTCGCCGGCTACTACGATCCGGATTCCACCACGCTGTATGCGGTCGAGGGAGCCAAATCCGATCAGCTGCGGCTCGTGCTGGCACACGAGCTCGTGCACGCGTTGCAACACGAGCAACTCCCTCTCGACCGCCTGCTCAAGCACTCGGCCAACTCAGATCGTCTCGCGGCAGTGCAGGCGGTGCTCGAAGGCCACGCCACGCTGGCCATGCTCGGCGTGATGCTCGCGGGTCAGGCCGATGCCGCCGGTGGCGTCGACGGGCTGCTCGCGAATCCCGGATTCTGGCAGCAGTACCGGGAGCAGGTCCGGGCCTCGCAGTCGAGCATGCCTGTCTTTCGCGCCGCGCCGCTGGTCCTTCGCGAAGGACTGATCTTTCCGTACCTTGGTGGCGCGGAGTTCATGCGTTGGTGGAGCGGCCAGCCGGGCAAGGGATCGCTGCCGACGCTCGAGCAACTGCCGCAGTCGACCGAGCAAGTGCTCCATCCGATCAAATACCTCAACCGTGATCAGCCCGTGACCGTAGCGTTCGCCGACTCCGCAGCAAGCCCGACTGCACCTGGCGGCGTGATGCACGAGGATACGATGGGCGAGCTCGAACTGCAGATCTGGGCGGCCGAGTTGCGGGGCGGGGGAGAAGTGCTCGACCATCTGCCGATGGGCTGGGGCGGAGACCGGTTCCGTGTCTATCGTTCGGCCGCCGGTCCGGCCCTGGTGCTCTACAGCGTCTGGGACGACTCGACCTCGGCCCGACGATTCGCCACCCTGACCGGCGATCGTTTTGCGGAGCGAGCTCGCTACGGATACCGAACCGAAGTGACCCGCCTGGAACTGGATGGCCGCCCCGGTGTCCGGATCGTGCGTGCGCCGACGGGCTGGAGCCGCTGGGACTCGATTCCGTCGGCGCGCGCCACGCTGCCCTGAGCGTGCCGGTCAGCGAATCGCGACCACGTCAACGGTAAAGACGAGAATCGCGTTTCCCGGAATCGGTCCGATCCCGCGGGCCCCGTAGCCCAGGTCCGGGGGCAGGATCAGCTGGCGCTTGCCACCGACCCGCATCCCGACCACTCCCTCGTCCCAGCCGGCAATGACCTGACCGGTCCCCGGCTGAAACGTGAACGGCTCTTTGCCGGGTTGGTTGGCGTCGAATGACGTTCCGTCGGTCAGGAAGCCAGCGTAGTGGACTGCAACGGTCTGGCCTGCCTCGACCTCAGGACCACTGCCGACCACGAGATCACGGTAGTACAGGCCCGACCCTGTCTTGGTGGCTTGACTCAAGTCGACCTGCAAGGCCGGGGCAAACGTGGTCGAGTCGATGGCAGCGGTCATGGGGGTCGCGCCCTCCTTGGCGCAGGCAGCGGCGAGCATGGCGGCCGCAATAGCAATCGTTGGAATTCGCATGAGACGGCTCTTGGGTTGATGGGTGACCCTCGAAGCGACGCGAGTTCGCCGCACCTCGAACAAGATAAACCACCGCGCCGCTGGCGCCGGACATCTGGCCGCGCTACCCTTCGACCTTCTTCCATCCTGTCCGGATTTTCTGATGACCAACTCGACTCTTGCTTCCGTCGCTGACGCATTGCGCGACCAGGTCGTGGCCTGGCGGCGCCATCTCCACCAGCATCCTGAACTTTCCTTCCAGGAACACGAAACGGCCCGGTTCGTTCACGACACGCTGGTCGGATTTGGCAACCTGACCGTGACCCGTCCGACGGAAACGAGCGTGCTCGCGCGCCTGGTGACCGGGCGCCCGGGGCCGACCCTGGCGTTTCGGGCCGACATGGACGCCCTGCCGATCCACGAGGAGAATGACCACGAGTTCGTGTCGACGGTCCCCGGCGTCATGCACGCCTGCGGACACGACGGACACACCGCCGTCCTGCTTGGCGTCGCCAAGATCTTGCTCGAGCGGCGCGACGAACTCTCCGGTGAACTCCGCTTCATCTTCCAGCATGCCGAGGAGGTGCTGCCAGGCGGGGCCCAGGCCATGGTCGATGCCGGGGTCATGGATGGTGTCGACCTCGTCGTCGGCCAGCACGTCTGGTCGCTGCTCGAGGAGGGGCAGGTCGCGTTTCGCGAAGGCCCCATGATGGCCGCTCCTGACACGTTCTGGATCACAGTGCGCGGCAAGGGAGGTCATGCTGCGCAGCCCAACAAGTCGGTCGACCCGGTCATGATTGGTGCGCAGGTCGTAATGGCGCTCCAGACGGTTGTCTCACGGGTCGTCGATCCGATCGAGCCGGCCGTGGTGAGCGTCACGCAGTTCAACGCCGGCACCATTCACAACGTGATTCCCGAAGAAGCCAAGCTGGCCGGCACGGTCCGGACCTTCGACAAGGCGCTCCGTGCCGAGATTCCGCAGGTCATGGAACGGATCGTGAAGGGCATTACCGAAGCCCACGGAGCGCGGTACGAGTTCGCCTATCAGAACGGCTACCGGCCCGTCGTCAATGATCCCGAGGTGACGCGCCGGGTTGCCGCGCTGGCGCGAGATCTGTTCGGCGACGATCGGGTCGTGACCCTCAAGCCCAACATGGGCGGCGAGGATTTCTCGGCCTTCATGGAGAAGGCGCCGGGAACCTTCTTTTTCACCGGCGCAGGGAACCCGTCGCGCGGTATCGTCGAGCCCCATCATCATCCCAGGTTCGACATCGACGAGAGCAGCCTCGACCAGTCGCTGCGCCTCTTCGTAGCCGTCGCGATCGACGTGCTGGGAGTCAAGCGATAGCCGCGTGCCGGCGGGCGGGCCCGAAGCTCGTGCCCGCGTGAGCGGCTGCGGGCGCTATCTTGGGAGCATGATCATCCGCTTCTCATTCGGGCTGTTGCTCGCGGGCGCGATGGCTGCACCCGTGGCTGGCCAGAGTACCCGGGCAGAGCGGACCGGGTCTCGTGAGACCTCTACGCTCGCTGACGTGCGTCTGTTCCTCGATAGCCTTGCCGCCAGAACTCCATTCGTTCGGATCGCCAGCTTCGGTCGGACGGCGTTGGGGCATCAGACGCCCTATGTGGTCGCGTCCAGGCCGCTGGTCACTGACCCGGCGGACGCACATCGCTCAGGCAGGCCGATCGTGTACATCCAGGCCAACATTCACGGCGGTGAGGTCGAAGGGAAGGAGGCGAGTCTGATGCTCCTCCGGGACCTCACGGTCGGGTCGCTGCAGCCGCTGCTCGATAGCCTCGTGCTCGTGGTGGTGCCGGTCTACAATGCCGATGGCAACGAGGCGTTCGGGCCGGGCGACCAGAACCGTCGAGGGCAACAGGGCCCTGCTGTCGTCGGGCGCCGCCAGAACGGGCAGGGACTTGACCTCAACCGCGACCTCGTCAAGCAGGAGGCACCGGAAACCAGGCATCTCCTGGCCCTGGTCGATCGCTGGGATCCCGATCTCTACCTGGACCTCCACACCACCAACGGCAGCTACCACGGCTATGTCCTGACCTACTCAGCGGGCAACAATGCCAACCCGTCGCTGGCCAACGACTATGTCCGCGATCGCCTCCTCCCCGAAATCAGGACCCGGATGCGGACCAGGCATGGCCACGAGACCTACTGGTACGGCAACTTTCTCAGCCAGCATCCCGATTCGCTGGTGCGCGGCTGGCAGACGTTTGACCCCGGAGCCCGATACGCGACCAACTGGTTCGGCCTCCGCGGACGGATGTCGATTCTGAGTGAAGCCTACTCGAATGCCGACTTCCCGACCCGGATCCGGGCAACCTACGACTTCGTGCTCGAGATTCTGCGGTACACGGCAGCGGAGCGAACCACTATCAAGGCCATCAATGCCGCCACTGCCATTGCGCGTCCCGACTCGGTGGTGGTGAGCAGCCGGTGGGCCGACCCCGTCAACGAAGCTGTGATTGCCGAGATTACCCACGCCGCCGGGGAAGGAGCTGGCCCGTTTGCGCGACGGCTCCGGACGGGAACCTTCCGGACCGTTCGGATGCCGGCTTATGTACGGTTCGCTGCCGCGGCCAAGGAACCGGTTCGCGCCGGATACATCCTGCCGCCGCAGCACGAGCATCTCGTCGCCCTGCTGCGACGACAGGGCATCCTCGTCGAGCGTTTGCTGGCTCCCTGGTCCGGTCCCGCCGAGGTCTTCCGGGTCGATTCGTTGTCGGTGGCCGGCGGCGTATTCGAGGGGCATCGCCTGATCGGAGTTCACGGTGCTTGGCGCCCCGGCCACGCGGAGGCGGCACAGGGGTCGTACCTGGTGCCGACCGATCAGCGCCTGGGGCTCTTCGCTGCGTACCTGCTGGAGCCCGCCAGCGAGGATGGCTTTGCGGTCTGGAACCTGCTCGACCGCGACTTGCGCCGCGGTGCGGACCTGCCGATCGTCCGCGTCGCCGTGCTGCCGGGGCACCGCGAAGGCCTCCCATGAGCGAGCGGTCGACGGCAGCCGGCCGCGAGCAAGGTTGCCGTAGCGGGTAGGCCCCCTGCCTGGACCGCGGCGCGGTTCGTGCAGCATCATTAGGCGAATGACCCGGATCCCAACCCGGGCCAACCATTCAACCGGCGCCGGACCCAGCGCGAGGCACTGCCTATGACGATCACGCCCGGGGGAAGCGGGTTGCCCGACGAACGTGTCTTCTCGGAGGCAATGGTCGCCAGCTTGCCCGGGATTCTGTACTGCTACGACGAGCAGGGGAGGTTCCTGCGCTGGAACCGCTCGTTCGAAGTGGCGTCCGGCTACTCGGCGGATCAGATCACTCGGATGCACCCGCTCGATTTCTTCAGCGAGCGCGACCGGCCCCTGCTCGAGCGCCGGATCGCCGAAGTCTTTGCCAGCGGAGGGTCAGCCATCGAGGCGGACTTCATTGCCCGGGATGGCACGGCCACCCCATATCTGTTCACTGGCCGCCGGGTGGTACTCGAGGGTAAACCCTGTCTCGTGGGTGTCGGGATTGACATCTCCGAGCGGAAACGCGCGCAAGACCGGCTCGCCGAAAGCGAACGGCGGTATCGCGAGCTGGTCGAACATGCCAACAGCATCATCCTTCGCTGGAACGCCGACGGACGGATTACCCTGCTCAACGAGTACGGCCAGCGCTTCTTCGGCTTCAGCGCCGACGAGATCCTCGGACGCCATGTGATCGGAACGATCGTCCCGACGACCGAAAGCGGAGGCCGGGATCTCCGGCGGTTGATCGAGGATATCTGCTCCGCGCCGGAGTCCTACGAACAGAGCGTCAATGAGAACATGCTTCGAAACGGGGACCGGGTCTGGATTGCCTGGACCAATCGGATCATCCGAGACGCCGAGGGCCGGCTGGTCGAGTTTCTGAGTATCGGAACCGACATCACGGCGCGCCGCCGTGCGGAGGAAGCGCAGCGGGCGAGCGAGGCACGCTACCGAACGCTGTTCGAGTACGCGCCCGACGGGATCCTGATCGCCGATCCGGAAAGCCGCTATCTCGACGCCAATCCGAGCATCTGCCGGATGCTCGGCTATGCGCGACATGAGCTCATCGGCAAGCTCCCGGTGGATATTCTTCCCCCTGCGGAGTTGCGTCGTGTTGCCGGAACCCTGAGCGAAATCCGGGATGTGGGCGCCCACAACCAGGAATGGACCTTCCTGCGGAAGGACGGATCGACCTTTCCGGCCGACGTGATTGCTGCCGGGACCCCCGATGGTAATCTGATTGCCGTGGTTCGCGACGTGACCGAGCGGAAGGCCGCCGACGCCGAACGCGAGAAGCGGCACCGCGCCGAGGCCGCCGACCGGATCAAATCGGCCTTCCTGGCCACCATGTCACACGAACTGCGGACCCCGCTCAACTCGATCATCGGGTTCACCGGCATCATGCTCCAGGGCTTGGCCGGCCCGGTCAATCCGGAGCAGCACAAGCAACTCGACATGGTCAGACGGAGCGCCCGCCATTTGCTCGCGCTGGTGAATGACGTGCTCGATATCTCGAAGATCGAGGCGGGGCAGCTCGACGTCGCGCGCGAGCCATTCGACCTGGGACGGTCGGTGGCCAAGGTTGTTGCTTCGGTCGCTCCGCAGGCAGAGGCAAAGGGACTCGCGCTCGTGTCCGAGGTGGCTGCGGATCTCGGCACCATCCTTGGCGACGAGCGGCGGGTGGAGCAGATCCTCCTCAATCTGCTCGGCAACGCCATCAAGTTCACCGAACGGGGACAGGTCTCGGTTATTGCGGAGCTGGCGGACGCACCGCACCCCGAAGCTGGGGGGCCGGTGGTTCGGATTCGCGTGGCGGACACCGGTCCGGGCATCCGCACCGAGGACCTCGCATCCCTGTTTCAACCGTTTCGGCAGCTCGATGTCGGCATGGCTCGTCGACACGACGGCACCGGGTTGGGCTTGGCGATCTGCCGCCGGCTAGCGAGTTTAATGGGTGGCGATGTCGTTGCTGAGAGCGAATGGGGAGTCGGAAGCGTCTTTACGGTGACGCTGCCGCTCCGTTCCCAGGAGAGTTCATGAGCGCCGTTATTCTCCTGATCGAGGACAACCCCCAGAATCGCTATCTCGCCTGTTTTCTCCTTGAACAGCGCGGACACACGGTGGTACAGGCCGGGACCGGACCCGAGGGATTGGCGCTGGCGGCGTCGGCCAACCCGGCCCTCATCCTCCTCGATATTCAGTTGCCAGGCATGGACGGGTACGCGGTCGCTCGCGCGCTTCGGGCCGATCCGGTGCTCGCAGCCATTCCGATCGTGGCGGTAACCTCATATGCGATGGTCGGCGATCGGGAAAAGTGTCTTGCCGCCGGCGCGACCGGATACCTCGAAAAACCGATCAACCCCGAAACGTTCGTCGCAGACGTCGAGCGGTTTCTTCAGATGAAACCCAAGGCGGCCGGATCATGACACGGGTGTTGATCGTCGATGATATCGAGACGAATCGCTACATGTTGCGGTCGCTGTTCGAGGGCCATGGATACACGGTGGATGAGGCGGTCCACGGCGCCGAAGCGCTGACCCGCGCACGTCTGCAGGCACCCGACCTCGTCGTCTCAGACTTGCTGATGCCGGTGCTCGACGGTTACGCCCTCCTGCGTCATTGGCGAGCGGATGATCGGCTCGCGCCGATTCCCTTCGTCGTCTACACGGCAACCTATACCGACCCCAAGGACGAGCGGCTGGCGATGGATCTCGGCGCGGACGACTTCATCGTCAAACCGGCCGAACCGGAGGAGTTCATGGATCGGATCCGGGAGATCCTGGAGCGGGCCGGCCGGGGCGAGCTCTCGGTGGGGTTGCGGGCGGGGACGGCCACCCCGGACCTGATCGAACGACACAACGCGCTGCTGATCGGAAAGCTCGAACAGAAAGTGCGGGAGCTCGAAGCCACCAACGGACGACTCCGAACCGAGATTGCCGAGCGCACCGCGGCGGAAGTGGCTCGCCGAGAGAGCGAACTGCGGTACCGCAGTCTCTTCGAGGCGATCACGGAACCGCTCTTCGTTTATGACCGCGAGACGCTCCGCTATCTGGCGGTCAATCAGGCCGCCGTCGATCGGTACGGATACAGCCGCGACGAGTTCCTGACGATGACGATCAAGGACATCCGGCCCCCGGAGGACATTCCGGCCTTGCTCGAGATGGTCGGCCGATCCCTCGGCGACTCGGAGGTACGGGGGGTGTGGCGGCACCGGACCAAGTCGGGTGAGATCTTGGAGGTGGAGATCTTTGCCTATGGGCTGACCTGGTCTGGGAAGCCGGCAAGCCTGGTCGAAGCCCGGGATGTGACCCAGATCCGCAGGGCCGGAGCAGAGCTGGCTCGAACGAGCCAGCTGCTCAAGGCCGTGGTCGAAGGCACCACTGACACGGTGTTCGTCAAGGACCTCGAGGGTCGCTACCTGCTGTTCAACCAGGCCGCCAGCCGAGCGGCAGGACGACCGGTCGACGAAGTATTGGGCCGGGACGACGACGCCATCTTCGGGCCGGTCCAGGCCGCAGCGGTTCGGGCGAGCGACCGCCTCGTCATCGAGTCCGGCCGGGTTCACAACGTCGAGGATCTCATTCCTGTCGACGGCAAGCCGAGGATCTTCCAGTCGATCAAGGCCCCGTACCGCAGCGAGCGGGGCGAGGTGATTGGTGTCATCGGCGTATCCCGAGACATCACGGAGCTCAAGGAGACGCAGGTAGCGCTCGAGCTGCGGGATCGGGCCATCCAGCAGGTGTCGCAAGGGATCCTGATCACCGACCCGAACGAGCCCGACGGACCGATCATCTACGCCAGTGCCGGCTTCGAACGGATCACCGGGTGGCGCACCGACGAGGTCGTGGGGCGGAACTGCCGATTTCTTCAAGGCAAGGACACCGACCCGGAGACGGTGCGTTCGATGCGCGAGGCGATCGCCGAAGGGCGCGGCTGCGCGGTCGAAGTGCTCAACTACCGGAAGGACGGAACGCCCTTCTGGAATGCGCTGTCCATCAACCCCGTCCATGATGCGCACGGGCGGGTCTCACACTTCGTTGGCGTCCAGAGCGACGTGACCGAGCGCCGTCGCCTCGAGGATCAGTACCGCCAGGCGCAGAAGATGGAAGCGGTTGGTCGCCTGGCGGGCGGTGTGGCGCACGACTTCAATAATCTGCTGACGATCATTACCGGCTATACCGAGCTGATGCTTGGCAACGCCGAGATGCCGAGCGACGATCGTGAAGCGATCACCGCGATCGCCGAAGCGGCCGGGCGCGCCGCCGCACTGACCCGGCAACTGCTCGGACTGAGCCGCCAGTCGATGCTTCAGCCGAGGGTCGTCAGCCTCAATGCGATCGTCGAAGAGTTGGGGAAGATCCTTCACCGCCTGATTGGTGAGGATATCGCCTTCCACACCGTCCTGGACCCCGGCTTGGGGAGGGTCAAAGTTGACCCGGGCCAGATCGGTCAGGTGTTGTTGAACCTGGCGGTCAATGCCCGGGACGCGATGCCCCGCGGCGGGAAGCTCACCGTGGAAACGGCTAACGTGGTGCTGAGCGAGGAGTATGCCGCCAGTCGGCTTGACTGCCGGCCGGGGCCACACGTCATGCTCGCGATGACGGACACGGGGTGCGGAATGACCCCGGAAGTCCAGGCCCGGATCTTCGATCCGTTCTTCACCACCAAGGAGGTCGGGAAGGGCACCGGACTTGGCTTGCCGATGGTGTTCGGTACGGTACGACAGAGTGAGGGCTCGATCCATGTCTACAGCGAACCCGGGCGCGGGACCACATTCAAACTCTATTTCCCCGCCGTTGACGAACCGGTCACCGAGGTGCCAGCTGCAACGGCCACCGAGGCTGAACGGGGCACCGAAACCATCCTCGTGGTCGAAGATGACCCGGGTGTCAGGGGGCTCACCGTCCGGAGCCTGGAACGGCACGGCTATCGGGTCCTTACTGCGGTCGACGGGCTCGAAGCGCTCCGGGTGCTCGACGACGGTGCTGAAACGGTCGACCTGCTGCTGACCGATGTGGTCATGCCCAATATGAGTGGTCCGGAGCTGGCGGCCGTACTTCGCGCCAGGTTTCCGGGCCTCAAGGTGCTGTTCATGAGCGGGTACACCGACGACGCAATCGTTCGCCATGGTTTGCTGGCAGCCGAGGTTGCCTTCGTTCAGAAGCCGTACACCCCGCGCGGACTGACCAAGAAGGTGCGCGAGGTGCTCGGGCAGGAGCCGACCGATCCGGCATCAGCCACCCCGGACAGGTAGATTGCCGGTCCGGCCCGGCTCGATCCTGCAGTGACGTGCGGGAGCGACCTGTGGGCCCTCGGTCCTCTCGGTGCCCAGCTACCCGGAATCCGATCTTGTCATGACTGACTGGCCAACTCGGTTTGCCGACCGCTACGATGTGGTACGCCGCCTGGGTCAGGGCGCCTTTGCGCGGACCTATCTGGCCGAGGACTCGACCGGTGGGCGTCAGGTTGCCCTCAAGATCCTCGATCCGGCGCAGGCCGAGGATTGGAAGACGTTCGAGATGTTCGAACGTGAGGCCGCCGTCCTCAAGACCTTGCGGCACCAGGGTATTCCGGAGGTGTTCGAGACGGTGCGCGGCGACTGGCTCGGCCGCCAGGTGCACGCCATTGCGCTCGAGTTCATCGATGGCCAGTCGATTGCCCAGCGGATCGAGCAGGGCGGAGGGCTAGACCGGGCCGGGGTGATGCACCTCTTCCTCGAAATGCTCGGCGTGCTCGACTCACCTCCACAGCCGGATCCCGCCCATCCTCCATCGCGATATCAAACCGGCCAATATCATCGTCAGGCCGATGGCAATCCGGTGCTGGTGGACTTCGGGGCCGTCCGCAACGTGGTGCGAGGCGATGGGGGGTCCACCATCGCCGGAACTTACGGCTACATGCCGTACGAGCAGTACATGGGGCAGGCTACCGCCAGCAGCGACCTTTATGCCCTGGCCGCCACGTTCCTGCATTTGGTCACCGGATCCCCGCCACCGATGTTCCTCAATCCGGCCGGCCGGATCGAGGTGCCCGAGGCGCTGTCCTGCCAGGAACCGCTTCGATCGGTTCTGGCCCGAATGCTCCAACCGTCGCCATCGGATCGGTACCAGTCGGCCCGCGAGGTCCGCGACAGCCTGTTCCGCGCACCAGCGGCGGCACCGACCGGTCCTGGGGTCGCGGTGGCCGTGGCCCAGTCTTCGGCCCCCGTCCGGGTCCCGGCTCTTGGTCCGCCGATCGCCCTCGACCCCGGGCCGCGGGTCATCACTGGCGACCTGAAGAAACTCTACCACAGGCTGGCCCCCGGCGTCCTCCAGACCATTGACCCCGATGCCGCCCGCCGGGGGGGACGGTGGCGCCTGATCGATATGCTGGTGGTCGGGTTCTTCTCGGCAGTCAGCTTCGGGGTCCTCCCCCTGATCTACGGCGTTACCGTGGCAAACCGCCGGAACCGGGTCCGCCCGTTTCTCGAGAGCGGCCAGTTGAGAGAGGCCGTGATTCTGGGCATGGAAATCGAGACCTCCAGCCTCGGAACCAAAGAAATGCGAGTCAGATACCAGTTCGAGGTCGACGGGCGGGTAATTCGAAGCTCCGATCTGGTGTCGCGAAATCGGGCAGAACGTTGGCAGGTCGGCGAGGCGGTCCAGGTGCTCTACCTGCCGGAGCGGGACGACGACAGCATCATCGCCGCCTGAGGTAGTCTCCCCACCGGGGCGTCCCATGTCTCTGGCTCCTGGCGGGGGCCGATTCAGTGGGCTCCGTCGGTCTTGAGCCCCCCCTGTAAGTCGGCTATCTTTCAGGGCTTATGTTCGACGACCTGTCTACCAAACTGACCGATGCCCTCAAGCGTCTTGCGGGCAAAGGCGTCCTCACCGAGGACGCGGTCAAAGAGGGCCTCCGGGAAATTCGCCGGGTGCTGCTCGAAGCCGATGTGAGCTTCGAGCTGACCCGCCAGTTTCTCGAGCGGGTTCAGGACAAGGCCGTCGGCGTCGTTCAGATGAAGGGCGTCAAGCCCGGCCAGCAGATCGTCAAGATCGTCTACGACGAACTGGTCGCCATGCTGGGTGAGAAGCAGGCGCCGATTGCTCACGCGTCGGTTCCGCCCACGGTCATCCTCATCGTCGGTCTTCAGGGCTCTGGTAAGACGACCAGCGCCGGCAAGCTCGCCAAGCGACTCAAGCTCGAACAGAAAGCGCCCTTCCTGATTGCGGCGGACGTCTATCGTCCGGCCGCCGTCGAGCAGCTCGATACGCTTGCTCGGCAGGTCGGGGTCGGCTTCCACGGCGAGCCCGGGCAGACCGACGTCGTCGGCATCGTCCGGCGCGGCATCGAAGCGGCCGGCAAGGCGCGCGCGCGCTCGGTCATCGTCGATACCGCGGGCCGCCTCCAGATCGACGACGAGATGATGGCCGAGCTGATCAAGCTCAAGAGCACCATCAAACCGCACGAGATCCTGCTGGTCGCCGACGGCATGACCGGCCAGGACGCGGTTCGGATTGCCAAGGGCTTCCATGACGCGCTCGGTGTCACCGGCGTCGTGCTCACCAAGATGGACGGCGACTCCCGCGGCGGTGCGGCGCTGTCGATCTACGGTGTCACCCACGCGCCGATCAAGTACGTCGGCGTCGGTGAAGGCCTCGATGCGCTGGAGCCGTTCCATCCCGAGCGGATGGCGGGCCGGATCCTCCAGCAGGGCGACGTGCTGAGCCTGGTCGAAAAAGCCCAGGGCGCCATCGACGAAAAAGAAGCCGAGAAGCTGGCCAAGAAGGCGATGTCGAAGAAGGGCCTGGACCTCCAGGACTTTCTCACCGCCATGAAGCAGATGCAGAAGATGGGGCCGCTCAAGAACGTGCTGGGCATGCTGCCAGGCGTGAACTCGCAGATGCTCAAGTCGGCCAATGTCGACGACAATCGGATCAAACACGTCGAAGCCATCGTGCTGTCGATGACTGCCGGTGAGCGGGCCGATCCTGATCTGATGAATGGATCGCGCCGGCTCCGCGTGGCCAAAGGCTCCGGCCGGACGGTTCAGGAAGTCAATCAGCTGCTGAATCAGTTCAAGCAGATGCAGAAGCTGATGAAGGGCGGGAAAAACGGGCCCAAGCTGCCGTTCGGCGGCGGGGGCGCAGTGTTCCCGGGCAGGCGGGGCTGAGGTAAACGGCAGGTCGGGTGAGGTCGGAACCTCTACCCTCACGATTATCTAAGGAGTAGTCTGTGGCAACTCGTATTCGTCTTCGCCGCGTCGGGCGGAAAAAGCTCCCGATCTACCGGATCGTCGTGGCCGAGAAGACCAAGCCGCGCGATGGCCGTTTCATCGCCATTCTCGGCACCTACAATCCGCGCGCCGAGACCGACAAGCAGCTCCAGATCGACGTCGAAGCGGCCAAGGAGTGGGTCGGTAAGGGCGCGACGCCGTCGGACACTGTCGGGACGCTGCTCAAGAAGGCGGGCGTCACGGCGTGACGGATCTACCGCCCCGCCACCTGGTGGTGGGACGGTTGCGGAAGCCGCACGGACTCAAGGGCGAGTGTGCGGTCTTTCCGCTCACGGACGACCCGCAGACGGTGTTTGCGCCGGGGCGGTCGGTCTGGGTCACGAGTCTGGCAGGTGAGCAGGTTGCGGGACCGCTCGTGATCGAGCGGAGCCGGATCTATCATCGCGAGATCCTCGTCACCTTTGTCGGGTACGAGGACCGGCTGATCATCGAGGGGTGGCGGGACTACCTGCTCTCCGCGCCAGCCGAGACGCTGACGCCGCCAGCTGAGGGAGAGGTCTACCTCCACGAGCTCGAGGGCTTCGCGGTGCAGGATCCGGCGGGTAACCCGCTCGGTGTGGTGACCGCGGTCGAGGAGTACCCGACCGGGCTGATGCTGGAAGTGCAGGGCAGGAAACGTGAGTTCCTGGTGCCGTTTCGCAAGGAATTCGTGGTCCAGGTGGAGCGGGAGGCGCGCCGGCTGGTGCTCGATGCGCCCGATGGCCTGATCGATGAGTGAGGCCGAGGCGCCGCCCCGCACCAGGATCAACGTCATCTCGCTCTTTCCGGAGGTGATGGCGCCGTATCTCGCGGCCAGCATTCCGGCCCGGGCAGTGGAGAAGGGCTTGGTGGAGTTCCGGCTGGTGCAGCTGAGAGACTACGCCACGGATCGGCATCGGACGGTCGACGATACGCCCTACGGGGGCGGGGCCGGGATGGTGATCAAGCCGGATGTCGTGTTTGCGGCGGTCGAGTCACTGGGTAACCCAGGACGGGTCCTGGTGATGTCGGCGCGCGGAGTTCCGCTCACCCACCGCGCGGTGGTGCGGTATTCGCTGGCACCGGTGCTGACGCTGATTGCGGGTCACTACAAGGACCTCGACCAGCGCATTGTCGACGGGTTGAACGCCGAGGAAGTCTGCGTCGGCGATTTCATCCTCTCGGGTGGGGAGCCGGCCGCGCTCTGCCTGATCGACGCGGTGGTACGGTTGCTCCCGGGTGCGCTGGGAGACCATGAGTCGGCCAGTTCCGACTCGTTCTATGACGGGTTGTTGAGCCCGCCGAGCTACACCCGCCCGCCGGAGTTCCGGGGAATGGCGGTGCCGGCGGTGCTCAGGTCGGGCAATCACGCCGAGATTGCGGCGTGGAAGCAGCAGGAAGCCGAGCGATTGACCTCGGTGCGGCGGCCCGACCTTTGGGCGGCCTGGAAACGGGAACACGACACTGAGACGTGAGGGACGTCTCGCTATTCAAGGAGCAGGGGTTATGACGGAACTTTCGACGCTTACCCGGGAAGGTCTCAAGACCGATATCCCGACCTTTGCGCCAGGCGACACGGTCAAAGTGATGGTCCGTGTTCGTGAAGGCGACAAAGAGCGACTGCAGGCGTTCGAGGGTGTTTGCCTCGCGCGTAGGGGCGGTGGCATCGACGAGACCTTCACGGTGCGGAAGGTCTCCGCGTCGGTTGGTGTCGAGCGCATCTTCCCGCTCCACAGCCCGACCGTTGCCTCGATCTCCGTGGTTCGACGGGGGCGGGTGCGGCGCGCCAAGCTCTACTACCTGCGCAATCTGAGCGGCAAGGGCGCCCGGATCCGTGAGCGTCGCGACCCGGCGCACACCGGCAAGGGCGAGAAGTAGCTCCGTTGCAGGTCCGGGTGGCGGCCTCGCTGCCCGGCTGACAGTCGATCTCCCGGGACGCACCGTCCCGGGCCTCCCGGAGCGCTCATGGCCGGCAAGGTGCCATCGCTGGAACGCGAGCGGCTCGCCTGGCAGGCAGGTGGGCTGCTGATCGGCGTCGATGAAGCAGGCCGCGGTCCCCTGGCCGGTCCAGTGGTGGCTGCGGCCGTCGTATTCCCGGAAGGTGTCACCCGCTTCCGGCGTATCCGTGACAGTAAGACGCTCGCCGAAGCGAAGCGCGACGTTGCGGCGGGGCTGGTTCGCCAGCACGCGGTTGCGATCGGGGTTGGCGCCGCTTCGGTTCGTGAAATCGATCGGCTCAACATCCGGCGCGCCACGGTGCTCGCCATGCGTCGCGCGGTCAGGCGAGCCCTTCCCGCGTTGCCGGCGGGCCGACCCTATCAGATCCTGCTCGACGGCCTGCCCATGCCTGACCTGGGGCTCGATCACGACGCCCTCGTCGACGGCGACGCGCTTTGCCTTTCGATTGCTGCGGCCGGCATCATCGCCAAGACGGTTCGGGATCGCCTGATGAGCAGTCTGGGCGCCCGGCATCCGGCCTACCACTGGGGCAGCAACCGCGGCTATGGCACGGAGCGGCACCGGCAGGCCATCGAGGCGGCCGGCCCCACTCCGCATCATCGTCGTACTTTCATGCCGGTTGTCCAACTCGGTCTCGAACTGTAGGAAGGTACCCGATGCTGATGCGTCCGATCCGAGCTGCACTGCTGGCCGTGGTTGGGCTGGTCGGTGTCACCAGCGCCCAGACGCCACCGGTCGACTCGGCGCGCGCGCTCTTCCGGGCTCACCTGGCTCGGTATCATGTTCCGGGGGCCAGCATTGCGGTGGCCCGGCATGGTGCCATCGTCTGGTCGGAAGGCTTTGGCATGGCCAATCTGGAACTCGGCGTGGCGGCCACACCTCGGACCAGGTTTCGGATCGGCAGCATCTCGAAAACGCTGACCTCGATTGCGGTTGCTGCGCTCTGGCAGGAGGGCAAGCTGGACCTCGACGCTCCGGTGCAGCGCTACGTTCCGACCTTTCCGGACAAGGGTTACCCGATTACCACCCGCCAACTCGCTGGCCACCTGTCGGGCATTCCCCACTACAACGCCGCCGATATCGTCAACGCGGTCCACTATCCCACCGTGACGGCAGCCCTCGACAAGTTTCGCGATCGTCCGCTCCTCTTCGTTCCCGGCGAGCGATACGCCTACTCGAGCTTCGGATGGAACCTCATCTCGGCCGTGGTCGAGGGTGCCGCAGGGGCTGAGTTCCTCGGGGAAATGCAGCGGCGTGTCTTCGATCCGTTCGGGATGGGCGAGACGATTGCGGATCACTACGCCCGGATCATTCCGGGCCGCACCGCGTTCTACCTGGTGGATTCAGCCGGTGCGGTCTCGAACGGTCCGGCCGTCGACAACAGTGATGTCTGGGCAGGTGGCGGCTTTCTGTCGACCGCCGATGACCTGGTTCGCTTTGCCCACGGCGTCGTCACGGCCCGGAGCATCGACGACCGGACCCGCGAACTGCTCTTCACCCCGATGACGACGGCTGCGGGGCAATCGACCGGGTACGGGCTGGGTTGGCGTGTCACCGCGCTCGGTGGCCGGCGCGCCGTCGGGCATGGCGGGTCGCATGTCGGCGCCGCGGCCTATCTCCTCGTCGTGCCGGAGCTGGGGCTGGCCGTCGCCATGCTCAGCAACGCGAGTCACCGCGGCCTGGAGCCCCTGGCCGGGGAAATCCTCCGCCTCTTCGAAACTCCGTAGCTAGCGGACCTCGGCGCTGATCCGCTCGAGGATGGCTCGGGCAAACTCCTTGTCCCAGGTCACTGCAGTCTTGGCCGCCACGACCACGACGCGAGATCCGGTGCCCTCGGTCCGGATCGTGACCGTGACCTCGCGATCGCTGGTAGCCCCTTCCAGGGTGCGTTTGCTGACGGCCCCTTCCTGCTCGCTGCTCGTCTTGGTTTCCCGGACGTCGTACGCCTGAAAGGCGGCCCGCGCGGCCACCAGCGTTCGATCCGGCGACACGGCAACGGTGGATTCGACCCCGCGATCGCTGACGTAGATGGCCCCGCCGGCGCCAGCGCCAGCGGCAGCCAGCAGGCAACCAGTGACGAGGCTGGCACCGGCAAGGGTCGCAGCAAGGCGAATCGGTAAACTCATGGCTTCTCCTGTTGGTCCCGTCTCGTCGGGGGACGTTTTCCGATCGCACGACCTCCACACCGTCCTGTGGGGCGTGCCACTCGCTGCGCGGGTCGGGTTCGAGCGATAGATTGAACGGAATCTCTGCCTCGAGGTCTGACTGATGCTGCTGAATCGTGGTCTGCTGGCCGTTGTGGCGCTGGCTGCTGCTTGCGGTCGTTCCGAATCCCCTGCCGGTCCGGACGTTCAAACCCGAGAAATCGAGTATCGACAGGGCGAAACCACCCTGAAAGGCTTTATCGCGTACGATGCCGCCCGGACTGATCGCCGTCCGGGTGTCCTTGTCGTGCATGAGTGGTGGGGCCATAACGAGCACGCGCGCAACCAGGCTCGCCGCCTGGCAGAGGCGGGCTATGTCGGGTTTGCCGTGGATATGTATGGCGACGGGCGCTCGACGACTCACCCGGACACGGCCCAGGCGTTCATGATGGCTGCTACGAGCGACCCGGCAACGACGGCGGCGCGGTTGGCCGCGGCCCTCGACATTCTAAAACAGGATGCGCGGGTTGATTCGGCCCGCACCGCGGCAATCGGGTACTGCTTTGGAGGCGCGGTCGTGCTTGGTGCGGCGCGCGCCGGTGTCGCCCTCGATGCGGTGGCGAGTTTCCACGGTGCTTTGCTGACCAATCCGCCGGTCGACTCGGGAGCGGTCAAAGCCCGGATCCTGGTGCTCAACGGCGCCGACGACCCGATGATTCCCCCTGAGGCGGTGCGCTCGTTTTCGGAGCAATTGGCGGCCGCCGGGGCCCGATTCGAGGTGATCAATTATCCGGGCGTGAAGCACAGCTTTACCAATCCGGACGCCGCGAGCTTCGGAATGGATGGCCTGGCGTACGATGCGACCGCCGACCGGGAATCCTGGGCGGCTATGCTCCGGATGTTCGGCGAGGTCTTCGGACAGGGCCGCTGACGGAAGGGCCCTGGCGGGAACTATGACGCCCGTCAGGGGAGGCGGCCGGGCACCGGGTCAGATGGTGAGACCGGTGCTGGCCCGATTATCTTGATCGAGGTCGGGGGCGTAGCTCAATGGTAGAGCACCGGACTTTTAATCCGTAGGTTCTGGGTTCGAGTCCCAGCGCCCTCACTCGACCTCCTGACCGGTACCTCGTGATTCGACCCCCGCTCAACGGTCATCCCTTCGTTCCGCCCGGCAGGACCCCGACCACGCAGGCCGCTTTCCGTCCGGCCGCGACCTGCCTGCTCGTCGCCGTGCTCGCCTTTCTGGGCGATTCGCTTTCCGCGCAGGAACCGGAGCCAACGGGCCGCGTCAGACTGAGCGGATACGTTCGTTCGTCGGCCAGTCGCGAAGTCATTCGCGGCGCGCAGCTGGTGGCCGGATCCGAAGGGATTCGAGCCGAGACGAACCAGGACGGCTTCTTCGTGCTGTCGCTGCCGCGAGGTGTCACGCCGATCCGGATTCGCGCGGTGGGCTACTACCCCGATACCACGACGGTCGAACTGACGACGTCGCTCTCTCGAGACTTCCTGCTTACTCCGCGCCCGTACGAACTGGAGGAAGTCGCCGTGCAGGGCGGACGCGACAGCTCCGATATCGATCCCGGAACCGTGGAGATGAGCACTGCACGGGTCGACATCCGGACGGTCCGACTGATTCCCGCCGTGCTTGGTGAGGTCGACCCGATCCGTACTCTGACACTGCTTCCCGGTGTCAGCAACGCCAGCGACTTCACGACCGGGTTCAGCGTTCGTGGCGGCACCGTCGACCAGAACCTGATTCGGCTCGACGAGGCGACCATTTACAACCCGTCACACGTCTTCGGTTTCTTTTCCGTCTTCAACGGCGACGCGGTCGACGACGTCAAGCTATATAAGGGTGCTATCCCGGCCCGTTTCGGCGGGCGACTCTCCTCGGTACTCGATGTGCGGCAGCGTGAGGGCAGCCGCAACCGGGTCGAAGGAACCGGGTCGGTCGGTGTGCTGGCCAGTCGACTGGCGGTGGAAGGACCGCTGCCCAACGAGCTGGGCTCGTTCCTGGTTGCCGGTCGGCGCACCTATGCCGATCTGTTTCTGCGATTGTCGAGCAATCCGGAGCTCAACCGCAACACGGCCTACTTCTATGACCTCAATGTCAAGACCACGCTGCGCCTGGGCTCGAACGGCTCGCTCATGCTGGCCGGATACCGCGGCCGCGACCGCCTGGGCCTGATCGATCGGTTTCAGGCAGGGTGGGGCAACACCGCAGGGAGCGCTGTCTGGAATCAGGCGGTCGGCAATCGGATCTTCTCCAAGGTGGTGCTGGCCAGCAGTGAATACGACTATGCCCTGGATTTCCTCGGCACGGGCCGAGATTTGCGCTGGGCCTCGCGGATCGGTGGCACCACCTTCGAGGTGAACGAGACCTTTTACATCGGCAACGGCAACACGGTCGAAGCTGGCGCCGAGCTCGTCTGGCATCGGATCGAACCGGGCAGCGTCGATCCGGTCGGCGCGTCGCCCGTGGTGCCGTTTCGGCTCGACGAACGTCGAGGGACGAGCCGGGCGGTTCATCTCAGTCACGAGATCGACCTCACCCCGGCAGTCTCGGTTCGCTACGGAATCCGGTATGCGGGCTTTCATCGCAACGGACCGGGAACCTTGTATCAGTACGCCGACAACGCGCCGGTGGTGTACGATCGGGTGCTCGAACGGTACCAGCGCGGCGAGCCCATCGACAGTGTGCGTTATGGCACTGGGGAACGGATTGCAGGGTTTGCCGGCCTCGAACCACGCGTCTCACTCAGGGTCGGTGTCAGTCCGACGGCCAGTCTCAAAGCGAGCTACACCCGGACCCGTCAGTATCTCCATCTCGTCTCGAACAGCAACGCCCCGACGCCGGTCGACGTCTGGGAGCCGGTGGGGCCCTATCTCGATCCGCAGCAAGCAGATCAGGTCGCACTGGGTTACGCCGCGACGCTCGGCGGCGACCAGTACGAGCTGTCGGTCGAGGGCTACTACAAGCGGCTCAGCAATGTCACCGACTTCGTCGATGGTGCGGATCTCGCGCTCAACGAACGGCTGGAAACGGAGATGTTGCAGGGAAGAGGGCGCGCGTATGGTCTCGAAGTCCATGCTCGGAAGCGGTCCGGCCGGCTGACGGGCTGGGTCAGCTACACCTTGAGTCGATCGGAACGACAGCTGACCGGACTCGGAGCGGGTGATGCCGGCATCAACCAGGGCCGCTTCTATCCTTCACCGTTCGACAAGACCCACGATCTCGCAGTCGTGGCGCTGCATCCGCTGGGTGGCCGCTGGTCGGTCGGCGGCACCTTCGTCCTCCGCAGCGGGTTGCCGGTTACCTACCCGGTATCGCGCGGTGTCTACGATGGCCTCTGGCTGCTCCAGTACGGCGACCGGAATGCGGCGCGGCTCCCGGCCTATCATCGGCTTGATTTGACCTTTACCCGCAGCTGGGGCGGGAAGCAGCTCCAGCTCGGTCTCTTCAACGCGTACAACAGGTTCAACGCTCAGTCGATCGCATTTCAGCAAGTCGAAGGCAACCCGACCCAGCTCGAGGCGGTGCAGACTTCGATCTTTGGTCTGGTTCCCAGCGCCTCGTTCTCCTTCCGGTTCTGATCGATGCCGCGTCTCGATTCGCCGTTCCGGTTGCTCGCGCTCCTCGCACTCCTGGCGCTGCCGGGATGCACGCGCGTGGTCGAGCTCGACTTGCCGGAAGGGCCGCGTCGTCTGGTCGTCGATGCCCGGATCGAGCTCCGCAACTGGGGCAACCCCGGCGAGCAGCGGATCGTGCTGACCACGACCGATGCGGTCACCGGAGTCGGCGCCACTCCCGCAGCCACCGGCGCTGTGGTCAGAGTCGAAGGCCAGCCTGGCGAGAGCTATCTCTTCACGGAGCGTCAACGGGGCAGCGGCGAGTACCTGCATGGGAGCTTCACACCGGTGGTGGGTCGTCGGTACACGCTGCTGATCGACTATCAAGGCGATCGCTATCGCGCCACCTCGACCCTCTTGCCGGTCGCCCCGATCGAGGAGCTCTACTTCGTCTATCAGGAAGCCTCGCTCGGAAGCGAAGCCGGGTATCGCGCGACGATCGATTACGCCGACCCGCCGGGCGTCAACAACTTCTACTTTTGGGAACTGAGCGTCGATGGTCGTCGCCGTGCTCAGATCGACCCCGGAACGCGATTCCGGATTCTCAGCGCCGACCGCTTCTACGACGGGGGGCGAATAGTTGGTTACACGCCATTCGACGAAGAGGTCCTTCTGCCGGGTCAACACGTCCAGATCCGACAGGTTGCCCTCTCTGAGGATGCATATCGTTACTACTTCGTGCTGCTCGAGCAAATGACCGGAGGCGGCAATCCTTTCGCTGCCCCGCCGGTCTCGGTCCGAGGTAATGTCGTGAATCTGACCACGCCGAGTCGCGTCCCCCTCGGGTACTTCCTCGCGGCAGAGTCGTTTGGCGCCTCGGCGGTGGTTCCGCCTCCGATCAGGTAATCGTCGCGTTTGCTACATGAAACGGGGTGACCTCGCGGCGACTCCTCACTCGTCGCCCGTATCGAAGCAGTTTTGTTGCAACTGGCCGATGGACAACAGCCCGAGAGACCCTTAGTATCCCCGAAGTTCGTATACAATTGTGTATTCGCATTTGCTTTGCCGAGACGGGGCCTCTGCCGTGCTGATTCACTCGTCCTGTCGTTCCGGTGTTCTCGAGCCTCGTGGTTTCGGCAACGGTCGTTCTTCATTGCGGTCGATCCGCGCGTGTTGGCGGTTCGTTGCTCGATCGTCCTCACGAGATACAGGGGTTGCACGTCACCGTCATGTCGTACCTGGAAACTGATCTGCCTCGATGCCAACGATAACTGTGCCACCGAAGCGCGGCAGTCGACACGGCTCCGCTCGCCTGTCCGAAGATTTCGTGATGGAAATCCGACGTGCCGCGCACGGGATGGGTTACTATCCCATTGCGCGCATGGCCCGGGCGAATCGTGTTTCTTATAAGACACTCCGCGACGCGTTACGCGGCTTGACCTATTCTCATGTCGACCGGGTTGCGGCGCCGTTTCACGGGCCAACGAGCAAGGCGGCGGGAGGATGCGTGGTTCGGCTCGACTCTGCGACGACCTGCGGATGGCAGGCCCGCTATCGCGGTCGGAGTAAGTACTTTTCGGACAGCCGGTTCGGGAAGGACGCCTATCGCGAAGCGAAGGCCTGGCTGCACCTGCAGCGTAACACCGAGCCCTGATTCAGTCCGACAAACGACAACGGCGCCGTCAGAACTCGCGGCGCCGCATCTCTTTGAACAGTTGCTTCGTCTCGGAATTTTCGTCGTTCTGCCGGACCCGAAGCGTGTCATCGTATTGCGACGAACGATCTTTCGGCGGAGCGACTTTCGCGTTGGCCTTTTTGACCAGCTTCGCGATCATCGCGTCTTCCTTCTTGCCCACATGACCTCCCGGTTTCCGCGTTGGACAGCAGCTTCCGCCCCGGATGGTAACGGGGTGCCACCCGGCGAGAAAGGGCCTGGGCCGGCAGCCCCCCTCAGCGCGAGGCGTTGACCGATCGGATCAAGGACTGCAGCACCAGGAACTTCTCGTAGACCGGGACCCCTTTGCGCTTCTGGCCCAGTTCGGCAAACAGCTCCCGCAGGCGGCCGCCCCGAGTGACATAGTACCGGAACGTCTCGGCGAAGTCTTCCTGCGGGTGCCGGGCGGCATAGCCGCTGACGTGATCGACGGGATTGATGGCGACCCGCCGCCGCTGAAAATCGACCCAGGCATCGTCGTTGACGCGATAGGCCTTCTTGGCCTCGCCAAAGACGCGCCGAAACGCGGCGGACTGGGTCCAATGCCAATGGTGATAGAGGAAACTGTGGCCCAGCTCATGGCTGATCAGGCCCACCAGCATCGTCCAGGGTATCTCGTCACGCCGACGGCCCGAGACATACTTCTGCTCGATCTCGACGATCTTGGGATAGGCCGGATCGACCCCTGACACTCCGGGTCGGAGCAGCACCCGATAGCCCCAGCTCGGTACCCGGGACACTTTGAGCAGGCGGCGAACCCGGAGCAGCGCGCGCGGAATCAGATCTCGGCCCGTGGCATCCTCACCGCACCAAGGGCAGTGATCCATCCAGTCGTCCACCCCCCGCGCGCAGTGGGCGCAGTCGCCTTCGAACTTGCTGTCCTCGTTCCACTCCTGTTCCGCGGCGCACCAAGGGCAGTAGGCCATCGGGTACTGCACCCCGCCGCCGCACCCCCCATCGCAGCGGGCGTCCATGCGAAAGCCGGCCGGGGCTTTGAGCGGTTCCGGCGACGATCGGGATTCCGCGATGTCGGATGCGCACCAAGGGCAATAGGAGAACTTGGGCGAAACGGCCCAGCTGCACTCGGGGCAGCGCTTGCCGGTGATTTCGCTCATCTCCGGCCAGCGCTGCGATCGGCCGCAGTCGGGGCAATACCACCAGTACCGCTTGAGCGGGTAGCCGCACCGACAGCGCGGATCGTCCGGCGGCACCCTAGGCATTGGCGTACCGGGCCATGGCGTCGGTGACGATCCGCTCGATCAACTGATGGTAGTCGAGGCCGATCTTCTCCGCGGAGTTGGCAAACTCGTGCCCTTCCGAGATATACGGGTTCGCGTTGGCCTCGAGCACCCAGACTTCGTCGTTGTCGGTGAGCCGAACGTCGATTCGGGCATAGTCGCAGAGCCACAATGCGCGGCAGGCGGTGCGGCAAATCCATTCGATCTGCTCTCGCGCAGCTGCCGACACCGGCCTGGCAAACTGATAACGGATCCGCCGCCGGAGTCGGTACGGCTCGTCCCATTTGGTGGACGACGTCGCAATCCGTTCTTCGGGCGCGTTCATTTCCTTGTCGAACACGAGCTCGGTGAGCGGCAGCACCTGGAGACCTGGGCCGTTGCCGAGCACCCCGGCGTACAACTCGCGACCCGCCACGAACTCCTCGACGATGGCCGGCTGCTGGTAGCGCTGATGAACAAACCCCACCCGCTCGGCCAGGCTGGCCACGTCGTTGACCACGGAAGCCTGCGCAATCCCAACCGACGCATCCGACGAGAGCGGCTTGACGATCAGCGGAAAGGGCATGGTCGGGGCTTCGCTCACCGTTTCTCCCAGGCGAAACGTGGTGAAGCCCGGCACCCTGATGCCGTGGTAGGCGAGCACCTTCTTGCTCATCGCCTTGTCTCGCGAGACCAGGAGCCCCTGTGCTGGCGAGCCGGTATAGCGGACCCCGATCGAATCGAGCAGCGCAGGGAAGACATAGTCGTTCCGCGGATCGCGAAACGCCTCGGCACAATTGACCACGAGGTCGGGCTTCCACTCGAGGCATGCGTCCAGGACGACACGCAGATCGTCGTAAACCCCGATCATCAGCGTCTCGTGGCCGTTGGCCTCCAGCGCCGCCGTCACCTGATACTCGACCTCCACGTCAGGCACGTCGACGGTACCGGCCATTTCGTCCTGCATCTGCTTGCGATGTCGTTCGGCCGTCCACCCGGTATAGGGGGTGTCGAAGACTACGGCGATTCGCACCGTCGGGGTTGCTCCGGCGTCTTGGGGAAGTGAAGGAGGACGGATCCCAAAGTACTACGCTACCTGCTCGCCCGGCCAGCGGTGACCGCCAGGCTTGCGAAACCTGCCGGCAGGATGCAACGTATGATTTCCAATAATTGTATACAAAGCAGCGAACCGTTCTCCCCGGGAGGCACCAGGTGCCGGCTCTCGCAGGTTTCGTGTTGGCGGTGATGGCTCTGCTGGTGGCTGGCCAGACCGGAGCGGCAGGACAGTCGGTTCCCGTTGCGGCGTCGGCCCCACCGCGCGGGATTCACAGTGTGGCAGAGTTGGAGACCTACCTGGACGGTGTGGTGCGGGTCTACATGCGCGAGAAGAATATCGCGGGCGTGACCGTGTCGGTCGTCAAGGATGGGGCGCTGTTCTTTTCCCGGGGCTATGGCTACGCGGACATAGCCAAGCGGACCCCCGTCGATCCGGCCACCACGATGTTCCGAATCGGTTCGGTCACCAAGCTGGTGACCTGGACGGCCGTGATGCAGCTCGTCGAGCAGGGCAAACTCGATCTCGACAGGGACGTCAACGAGTACCTCGACTTCAAGATTCCGGACACCTTCGCCGAGCCAATCACGCTGCGGCATATCCTGGCGCATACGCCAGGGCTCGAAGAAGATCCGCGCGGGCTCTTCACTACGGACTCCACCGCCATTCGGCCGATGAGCGAATGGCTGCCCAGTCATATGCCGGCGCGCGTCAGGCCGCCGGGTGCCTTTTCTGCCTATTCGAACTGGGGGACCGCGCTGGCCGGCTACATCGTGGAGCGGGTTTCTGGTCTGAGCTGGGATGACTACATCGAACAGCACATCTTCCAGCCGCTGGGCATGGCGCACACCACCGGACGGCAGCCGCTGCCAGCCAACCTGGTGCCCTACATGTCGGAAGGCTACGAGTGGAAGGCGCACCGGTACGAGCCGCGACCTTTCGAGATCGTCACAGGTGCAGCGCCCGCCGGTTCGATCTCCGCTTCGGCCAACGATATGGCCAAACTGATGATTGCCTACCTCGGCAATGGCACGTCCGGCTCGGCCACGATCTTTTCGCCGGCCACGGCCGCGTTGATGTACAGCCGTTTGCAGGGGCATGACCCGAGGATTCCTGGCTTTGCCCACGGCTTCTATGAGAAGTCGAGCCACGGCGTTCGCATCATTGGTCACGGTGGCGACACCCAGTGGTTTCATTCGGACCTGGCGCTGATCCTCGAGGACAACGTCGGCATCTTCATGTCGACCAACACGAGCACAGGTGGCGCGGTCAGTTTTGCTCCGTTTCTGCAGACCGTGCTCGATCGCTTCTATCCCGACACCACGCCGTTCCCGGTGCTCAGCGAGGGGGCCAAGACGGGCGCCAAGCGCTACGCCGGTGAGTATCTGATGAACCGCCGCAACTACTCCACCTACATGGCAGTCTTCGACCTGGCGAGTCCGGTGGTGATTCAGGCCGATGAGGACGGATCGCTGTATCTGCCGAGCATCGGTGCGCGGCTGGTGCCTGTCGATTCACTCTTGTTTCGTGACATGGTGTCCGGTGGTCTCTTCGCTTTCCGGGAGAATGATCGTGGGGTCATCACCCACGGCTTCATGGGTGCCGGGCCGATGATGGCCATCGAACGTTACGAGGGGTTGGGTGGCATCGCCTTCCACCGGAACGTGTTGATTGCCGGGCTCGTCGTCTTCGTCCTGATCCTGATCATCGCGCTGGTTCGCTTCGCGAATCGTGGGAACCCGGGACGCCAGCCGGTTCCCGACCTGATTGGCCGGGGGCGGCGCCTGACCGTGCTGATTGCCCTGAGTCAGATCGTGTTTGTCCTGGTGCTGGTATCGATCTTCGCCAAAGGTGCCGAGGCGATCTTCCAGGAGACGCCAACCAGCCTCAAGGTGGCTCTGGTCCTGCCAGTTCTTGGCGCAGTCCTGACGCTCCTGGCAGGGTGGGTGGCTATCGGGCAATGGCGGGAGGGCGCCGGAACGGTGATGGCGCGAGTCAGGCACAGCGCCGTAGTTGTACTGGCACTGCTGTTCTTTTGGTCCCTCTCGACCTTCAACTTGCTGGGGTGGAAAATCTAGTCAGTTGAGCCGGTCATACAGGTAAAAATGGCAATTTGCTGTCTGATTTTTTGACTGTCTGATTATCTGGCACTCTGATTGCTGGAACAGCGCCGAGGGTCGGCATCGAATGCCGACCCGCCCCATGGTCCCTGGGGGCTCTGGATGCCCGGGTAGAACGCTCGTGGCTCAAGAAAGGAGCGTCGTTGTGGCGAAAACGGTCGGTCGGCACACGGTTCGCTGGTGCAATAAGTCAATCGAGTGGCGGGCCATCGCTGCGGACGATCCGGAAGCGCGGCCGCAGCAGCCGGATCACAGGTTGGACGGGGCGGTCTGGTGCTATGAGCTCGATGGAATCACCTATTACGGTTTCCCGTTCGATCCGGTCGAGACCGGGATGACCACGCGCGACCGGGCCCTCAACTGGCTGAACCGGCACCATCTGATCATCCGACGCGAACACCTGACGCGAGAATGGCCCGCCGCTCTGCAGTGAGTAACTCGCAGGGTTAAGTTGTCCGGGTCCGCTAACGAATGTGAAACGGTAACTCGAGACGAGACGGTCTGATGGCCATTATCTGGATGAACGGCGCCTGGGTCGATCGCAGCGCCGCCAAAGTATCCGTGTTCGATCACGGTCTGCTGTACGGTGATGGGGTATTTGAGGGCATCCGCGCCTACAACGGCAAGGTGTTTCGCAACAAAGAACATGTCGATCGCCTGTACGATTCAGCACAGGCGATTGCGATGACCATCCCGATGCCGCGCGAAGAGATGGCGCGGCTGATCGAGGAGGGTGTCGCGAAGCTTGGCATTTCCGAAGCCTATATCCGTCCTATCGTCACTCGTGGTGACGGCGATCTCGGCATCGATCCCAAGAAGTGCACCTCGCCGACGGTGATCATTATCGTCGACGGTATCAAGATGTGGCCGTCCGATCGGTACGAGAACGGCCTGGCGTTGGTCACGGCCGGGACCCCGATTCCGCAGCGCGAGGCGTTGTCGCCTCGGATCAAGTCGCTCAACTATCTCCCGCATGTCTTCGCCAAGCACGAGGCCAACGTCGCCGGTGCCGACGACGCCATCATGCTCGACTCGGCAGGTCACGTCTGCGAGGGGTCGGGCATGAACGTCTGGATGGTCAAGGACGGTGTGCTCAAGACCCCGCCGCCGCACGCCGGAATTCTGCTTGGCGTGACGCGCCAGGTCATTTTTGAGGTGGCCGCAGCCGCCGGATATGACGCGCGCGAAGCCATGCTCAACCGGTATGACCTCTACACCGCCGATGAGATCTTTCTCTGCGGGACGGGAGCCGAGGTTGCCCCGGTTCGGCTCTATGACGGCCGCACCATCGGCACCGGCAGGCCCGGACCGGTAACGCAGGAGATCATGCGGCGTTATCGCGCCCTGGTGCGCGGAGAGTAGCGCCAGGTCCGCGGTCCGCCCGGCGATATCCGGGCGGACTGCGGGATTGCCGCTCGACGCGGCTGGCTTCATTATTCACGGGTTATTCTTGGAGGCCGTCCCGTGCCCTGGCGCGTGCTCGAGGTAGGCGACGAAACCTGGAACATCTCGATGGCTGCGGAGCGCCGGGCCAACTCGGAGCAGTGGGGCCTGGTCCTCTCGTTCCGATCCTCCGGTCCGGTTCCCAAGCGGTTCTGGGCGCCCGTCCCCATGCAGTCGACTTCCAAGGCGACCATCTACGCTCAGGCCGAGAAGCTCTCAAATCGGGAGCTGCAGGAAGTGCTCACTGAGTATCTGGCGCGGCGATAGGCGAGTATCATGTTGCAGCAGATTCCGCTCCAGGATCTCCGCCGGGTGGCTGGAACGCTCCAGGCACTCAAGGGCGAGACCATCGGTGATTGTGTGATGCGGTCCGATCTTCGTCAGCTCAAAGTCGAGCTGGACGACGGTCGAATCCTGGTCGTGGCCATCGAGCTCGACGATGCCGGGCGTCCGCACCTCTCGGTCGACGTGGCTTTGCCGCTCGACGAGCTCGGTCCGCAGCTCGAGGTCAATCTCGATTCCGGGGCCGCCTGAGTGGAGGGCCGCGGCCGTCTCAAGTTTGCGGAGTTCGTTCTCGACCGGGACGCAACCGGGTTGTGCCGCGCCCGCGTGGTGCTGTCGTGGCCGACCAGCACGCCCTTCGTAGGCGAGGCCGCGGGCCTGTCCTCACCCGCCGGGGAAATGCGCTGTGCCGCCCAGGCGTGCCTGGCGGCGATCTCCCGGGCAATGCCGGAGGCCGTCTTCGAACTCGTTGGGGTCAAGGCCGTCAGGGCGTTCGATGCGACCGTGGTGATCGCATCGCTTGCCACGCAGGGACGGATGGACGGCCCGCGGGTCGTCGGGTCGGCCCTGGTTCAGGAGGACTCCCCTCGCGGCGCGGCCCTTGCGGTCCTGAATGCCACGAACCGCCTGATCGGTTCGTCGAGCGAGTTGAGGCATTAGTGGCCAATTTCATACATTGCAACGGTTTGCCCGGTTCGGGCATCAAACTTCTGATTGGGTCTCACTGGACCCGCTCACACGGTTAACTTGCAACCTGGACTCTGAATCAACGGTCGATTTCCAATCACCGTGGGCGAGGTGATATGAAGCGCTGGCTCGCTGTCGTATTCGTGGTCGGAGGAGGGGCGGGGTGTGCCTCCGTTGCTCCCAATGGTGGAAACCCGGTGCTCCGTCCGGCACCCGTGGCGGCCGATCAGGCGCCCGGCGCCCAGGCTGCTGAGCTTGGTGCCAAGGGTGCTGCCTCGGACACCGGATTGTTGCGCAGGCTCGCAGCCGACTCGGTGCAGGACGAGAAGGACATGGCGATGCTCGATGAGCTGCACGACGTGTCTGCAGCCGAGACCGAGGCTGAAGTCAGCCTGAGTGCTCTCTTCGACATCAATGTGGCCCGGTACGCCGAACATTCTCGGGTCCAGTTCTACCTCGATTTCTTCCAGACCCGCGCCCGCGAACGGATGGCGGTCTGGCTCGAACGGCTGCCCGTCTACGAGCCGATGATCCATAACGCGCTCGCTGCGCATTCGCTGCCGCGAGACCTGCTGTATCTCGCCCTGATCGAGTCGGGGTATTCGAACACCGCCGTGAGCCGCTCCTACGCAGTCGGAATGTGGCAGTTCATGCGGCCGACCGCTCGGGAGTACGGGCTGCGGGTCGATGGCTGGGTCGACGAGCGGCGAGACCCGGTGAAAGCCACCCTGGCGGCCACCCGGTATCTCGCTGACCTGACCCGTCGGTTCTCCGGATCCCACTACCTCGCGGCGGCGGCGTACAATGGTGGCGGAGGCCGGGTGTCTCGCGGCCTGCGGATGCTCGGTGCGGGTGCCGATGTGGAGTACTTCAACCCGGCCGACTTCGCCGGCGAACTCGCTGCCGACACCACGGGCGACGATCGCTTCTTCCACCTCCGTGAGTCGAATTACCTGCATCAGGAAACCAAGGACTACGTTCCGAAGCTGATTGCGGCCGCGATGATCGCGAAGCAGCCGGAGAAGTACGGTTTCGACCCGATTCCGAAGGTCGAGCCGTACGCCTACGACTCGGTCGCGGTCAGTGAGCCGACCAGCCTCGAGGTCGTGGCGACGGCCAGCGGGGCCGAGGCCAGCGTCATTACCGGCCTCAATCCACACTACCTGCGCGGGGTGACGCCGCCCGGATCGTCCACCTGGTGGGTTCGAGTGCCGGTTGGGGCCGGCGTGGCGGCCAGTGAAGCGCTTGCTGCGCTGCCGAGCGCCGAACGCCTGCCGACCATCGCACACACCGTGCGCCCCAACGAAACCCTTCGCGCCATCGGACGTCGCTATGGTATGACGACCGCCGAGCTGACCCGCTACAATCCCGAGATTGCCAGCGGCCCGCTCAAGCGGGGCACGGTGCTCAGGATTCCCGGCATCGCGCGCCTGCGCGGGGCCGAACCGGCCTCAGCTGGAGTCCATGTCGTTCGTCAGGGCGAAACGTTGGGCGGAATTGCGCGGCGGTACGGGATGTCGCTCAGCCAGATCCAGCGTCTCAACGGGATTCGGGCCAGCAGTGTGATTCGGGTGGGTCAGCGGATCCGGGTCAGCGGTTCGGAATCGGGGCGCGCAACTGCTGCGCAGGCGCCCGCGAGGACCGCGGCGGCAACCCCCACGGTGTACCTCGTTCGTCGCGGCGACACCCTGTCGGCCATTTCGCGGCGCTACGGGGTGTCGGTGCAGCAACTGATGGCGGCCAACCAGCTGTCGTCGGCCTCCGCACTCCGGGCGGGACAGCGCCTGACCATTCCGAAGTGATCAGGGTCGGCGCGGCGTGACGGGAGCTCCCCGCACGCCGCGCATGACCTTATCCGCGTAGACGGCAACGCGGGCGTTGGAGGTGGTATCCTCGAACGACATCATCGCACCCGTCGGTCCCAGGTTATACGCCCGCAGCGCCATTTCCAGATCGTGATCGTACTTGGCCAGCAACCGGCGCAGGACCCGGAAGCCGATCCGCAGATTGGTCTCCGGAACGAGCAGGTCCCGCCGGGTGATCGTCGGGTCGACTTCCTGGGCGGTGGCGAGACGGACCTGGGTCAGCCCGAGTGCCTGCATGGACGACTGTGCATTTGAGCGGAAGCTGCTTTCGACCTTGACCAGCTGGAAGCCGAGGGAGGGATGCAGCCCTTCCGCGACCGCGGCATCATAGATCTGCCCCGCCAAGTTCGCAGGAATGCGGTATGCCGTCGAGTACTGCGCCACCCGCGTCAGCCGATCGAGCTTGAGATCAGTGACCGACAACTTTCCCTCCAGTTCCTCGACCAGCCTGCTGAGTCGGGACAGCTCGTGATCGACATCGGCCGGCGGGGCCGGCGGGACGTCCCGCGCCGCCGTCAACCGCTCCGACACGCTCATGCCGACCCCCAGGAGCAACCCGCTTGCCAGGAGCAGGGTGCCGCGCTGTAGAATCAGGCCTGCTGTCCGTCGTATCCGCTGCATTGGTGTCTCCTTCGTCTATTCGGGCGTGGCGTCGCGGTGGTAGACCCCGCTGCGCCCCCCCTGTTTGGCAACCAGGCGGATCGGACCGATCTCCATGGCCCGATCGACTGCCTTTACCATGTCGTACACTGTCAGAGCGGCGACTGAAACCGCGGTCAGGGCTTCCATTTCCACCCCGGTTCGGGCCGTGACCTTCGCGGTCGCCGTTATATGGACGCCTGGAAGGGCCTCATCTAACACGATTTCGACGCTGACCTTATCGAGAGGGAGCTGGTGACACAGCGGAATCAGGTCTGCCGTGCGCTTGGCTCCCGCAATCCCCGCCAGCCGCGCGGTGCCGAGCACGTCGCCTTTGGCAAGACTGTTGGTCCGGACCTGGTCGAACCCGACAGCCGACATCCTGACCCATCCTTCGGCAGTGGCGGTCCGCTCGGTCGGCGTTTTCGCGGAGACGTCGACCATGTTGGCGCGTCCCTCGGCGTCGATATGGCTCAAGCCCATAGCGCGTCCGATAGCTCCGCAGTGAGGGTGGCCAGGAGCAACTGCGGGTTGACGTTGACTCGCGCGGCTTCCCGCACTGCCTCGATTCGGTCGAGGGCCCGGAGGAAACGACCCGGTACTCGGACGTCCCTGAGCATGGCCGGAACCGGCTCGGCGGGGCCTCCCGCGGTTGCCCGGGCGGCATTGCTCAACACCTGGGTCAGGCCGTCGAGCAGCAGGCTGAAATCGCCCCGGGCCGCCCAAGGTCCTTGCTTGAGCACCCGCTCGAAGCGGGCGCTGCCACCGTCGCGCGTGGCGGTGAGCAGCTGCTCGACCTCGTCGTTGATCGCTGCTCCGCCCTCGACCGCCAGGGCGCGCCCGATCGATCCGTCGGCGTGGGCGGCCCGCTGGCGGCGCTCCGCCGCTGAGAGGGTGGGCGCCAGGCGGGTCAGCCCGGCCTCGACCTGGTCCGGCGTGAGTCGCCCGAGCCGAATCGGAACCGCTCTCGAGCGAATCGTCGGCAGGACCCGCGAGGGATCGGTCGTGGTCAGGACCACGATCGTCTGGGCGGTCGGCTCTTCCAGGAACTTGAGCAGCGCGTTGGCCGCCTCCTGATTGGCTTCCTGGGGAACCAGGCGCTCGGCTCCACCGATCAGAATGACCCGGCGCCCGCCGTGGACCGTGGTCAGGGTTCCCGTTCGGAGAATCAGGCGTGCCGAGGCAACCCCGTGCATCGCCAGACCGTCTGGGGGCAGATAGGCGGAGTTTTCCCGGCGGCCCGCCATGACTTCGCCCAGCGTTTCGCGGACCTCCTCGACCTGCTTGTCGGGATCTGATGCCTTGGGGCGCGGTATCGGGACGAACCAGTGGAAATCCGGATGACTGAGCCCGGCAACCAGCCGGCAGCCCCGGCAGGTGCCACACGGGGCGCCGGCATTCTCGCATAACGTCAGCGCAGCGAGCCAGCGCCCCAAGGTCTGCTTACCAACCCCGCGCTCTCCGGTAACCAGGAGGACTTGCGGCAGCCGGCCGGCTTGGTGCGCCGCGGCCAGGTTGGTCCGCGCCTGCTCGTGTCCGATGATGAACGGGTCGCTCATACGGGGTGAAAAGTTAACCGGACCGGCAGCGGGAAAGAAGGGGTCTGCGACCGTGTAAGTTGTTTCAAATCATGATTTTAAGCACCAGGGTCGAGGACTCGAATCGTGCCGATCATTGCAGCCTGGTCCCGCGTCTCAACGGCAGCTACTGTTCACTATTCGACCCCCGGTCGTGGGGGGTGCCAGTAAGTCTTTGTCCTGTTGGGTTTTGACCGGGTCGGAAGTTCTTGCCAGGTGTCAGGTCCGAGGCTCGGGCAAATGCATGATCCTGCAGATACGGTGAAAACCGACTGGATCGGAATCGATCAGGGGCCAACTTGGCGGGGTCCGCCCGGGTGGTTGCTCGTCGGGAGGGCCCCGGGTACTTTATGCGTCGCGCGCAAGCGCACGATCCCGAGTAGCTCAGTTGGTAGAGCAGCTGACTGTTAATCAGCGGGTCACAGGTTCGAGTCCTGTCTCGGGAGTACTTGAAAGTCTTTAAGGCAACGCCCCGGTCGCATCGTTCGATGCAACCGGGGCGTTTCGCGTCTCGAGCCCCTCCGCTACTTGGCGCTCATCAAGGCGTTGATGGCGTCCTTGAACTCCTGATTGGAAAACGGCTTGGCCAGAATGCCGGCGGCGCCGAACTTACGCGCGACCGTGAGGTACTCATTGGCGTTGACGCGCCCGCCCCCGGAAATGGCCAGAATTCGGACCTTCGGGTCGAGCTTACGGAGTTCCTGGATCAGTTCCAGGCCATCCGTGTCCGGCATGATCAGGTCTGTAACGATCAGGTCCACGCTGCTTTCCCGAAACAGCGTCAGCGCTTCGGAGCCACTGCCAGTGCTGGTGACCTCGTGACCGGCTCGAGTCAGCATCTGGTCAATGGTCCGGCGGCTCATATCATCGTCATCGACAAGCAGGATCCGCATCAGGATGTCCGGGCCTTCCCTGTTGAACAAGTCTCGAAACATAGTGTCGAGATGCGAGTCACGCATCCCCAGATTTGAGCTATCGTCAGGTCCGGCCGATAGTTGAGCCATGATATCCGCTCTGACGAGGATCGAGAGCCTGACGCGCTGCGTACCCCTGGCCGGTACGGCGCATTCGGGTGACGCGGCGGTCGTGATCGACCGCGGCGACGACGTCATTCTCGCCTTGATCGACGCTACGGGGCGCAGCGCCGAGGCGGAGGCCGCTGTTCGGGTGGTCGAAGGGGTGGTCCGTCGGCAGGCGGACAACCATCCGGCCTCGGTCTTCGAGCCGGCCCACCGGGCCCTCGGCGGCGGGGGCGGCGTTTCGCTGGGAATCGTCCGCATCGACCCGGACCGCGGCGAACTTCAGTTTGCGGGTATCGGCAGCGTCTACGGCTTCGTCGCGGGCGACGTCCCGGCCGTCCTGACCAGCGAGCCTGGTACGGTCGGTCTCGGGCTTCCCAAAGTGCCGACGGTCAGGACCCTGCCGTGGCCGCGAGGTGGGGCCTTGGCCCTGGCTGCCGATGGCGTCGTGGACGTCTGGGAACTGGCAGCCCTTTGGCGCCACCGGCACAGCCCGCTCGAATCGATGATCGAGCGAATTGCAGGCGGCCTCGGACGCTTGCCGGAAGACGCCTCGGTCATCTTGGCTCGGGCGCGGTGACGGGGCTGGCCGCTACAGCTCGAGATCGAGCGACCGCCACAGGTACCAGCAGGCAATCGAGCGCCAGGGCCGCCACCGCTCGGCCCGGCGGGCCACGGTCCGCTCACTGGCCAGCCGTTTGACGCCGAAGCTTCGGCTGAATCCCTTGCGGATCCCGAGGTCGCTGGTGGGCAGGATATCGGGGTGGCCCAGGTAGAAGATCAGCAGCATCTCGACCGTCCACCGCCCGACGCCGCGGACCCGGGTCAGTCGTTCGATGACGGCCTCAGGGTCGAGTCGCGCCAATACCCGCCTGCTCGGCACGGTGCCCGACTTCGTGTGCTTTGCCAGATCGATGATGGCCCGCGCTTTGGCCGACGAGAGCCCGGCAGATCGGAGAACCGCTTCCTGCGTGGCCAGAATCCTCGAGGGAGAGGGCAGGCGGCCACCGGGGTAGAGGCCAGCGAAGCGACCGTAGATCGTTTCCGCAGCGCGGCCCGATAGCTGCTGGTACACGATGGCGCGTTGGAGATAGTGGTGCGGGGTTCTGATGGCCGGCGGGGCGAGGTTCAGCGGACCAACCCGCGCGATGATGCGTCCCAGTTCCGGGTCGCGATCGCTGAGGTTTCGGAGCGCAACGTCCCGGTCGACGATCGGGCCCGGGTCGTCGCGCCACAGTCGAGCAAGGACAGGAAACGCCGAGGGTGTCATTGTCGGTTCAACCGGTAAGATCTGGAGTTGCCCAAGCTGGGCCGCGAGTTCTGATTGCCGACGACGATCCAACTGCGCGGCTGCTGGTCCGCCGGGTGTTGGAGCGGCGTTTCCGTGCCGTGGTCCGGGAAGCGGCCGACGGTGCGCAGGCCCTCGAAGCGTGTCGGCAGGAGGCACCCGACCTGCTGCTCCTCGACATTTCGATGCCCGCCACGGATGGAGTTCAAGTCCTCGCGGAACTTCGAGCGGACCCCGCCTTCGCGCAACTGCCCGTGATGGCGATCACGGCCACGGTCGAGCGTGCCACGGTGATGCGGATGATCGACCTCGGCGTGGTCGACTATCTCCGCAAGCCCTTCGAGTTACCGGCCATCGAGCGACGGCTCGCCCGGGTTCTGAAACATACCGCGCAGCGATCAAACGAATAGATTGAGGCCGCCACAGATCCCACCCGTTGGGGCGGGATCTGCGGGGGCCGCAACTCCGTCCCGCCGGACCGTCCCGATCCGGTAGCGGACACGCCCGAACGTCTCAGCTCAGGCAGACCCATGGACTTGGAGCAGTTCCGGCTCGAGGCGCACCGCCTCGCGGATTGGATGGCGGACTATCTCGCGACGGTCGACGACCGCCGCGTCGTTCCGCTGGTCGAACCCGGTACCGTCAGGCGAGCGTTGCCGTCGACTCCTCCGGAGGCTCCGGAGCCCTTCGCGCGGATTCGTGAGGACGTCGACGGGATCGTGCTTCCGGGCACGACCCATTGGGGTCATCCCGGGTTCTTCGGCTACTTCCCGTCGAATCACAGCCCGCCCTCGATTCTGGCGGAGATGATGATGGCCGCGATCGGTGCGCAATGCATGTCGTGGCAGACGTCCCCGGCGGGCACCGAAGTCGAGCAGGTCGTGATGGACTGGTTGCGGCAGATGCTCGGCTTGTCCGACCGATTCACCGGCGTGATTCAGGACTATGCCTCGAGCTCCACGCTGGTGGCGCTGATCACCGCTCGCGATCGGCATCGCAACGAACTCGATCGCGCCACGGTGTACACCTCGCGTGAGGCGCACTCGTCGGTTGCCAAGGGTGCGCGGCTTGCAGGCTATCGTCCCGAGCTGATTCGCGCCGTTCCCGTCGATGAGAACTTTGCCATGCGGATCGATGCCCTCGACGCCGCCATTCGGGCCGATCGTGCTGCGGGGCTGGTGCCGTCGGTCATCATCGCGACGCGGGGCACCACCTCGACGACGGGCTTCGATTCGATTTCGGAGATTGCGCCGATTGCGCAGCGCGAAGGCGCCTGGCTTCACGTCGACGCGGCCTTTGCCGGCTCGGCCGCCGTGGCGCCGGAGCTGCGCTGGGTGCTCGATGGTGTGGAACACGCCGACAGCCTGGTCGTCAATCCCCACAAGTGGCTGCTGGTCAACCATGACTTCTCGGCCTACTTCGTTCGGGATCCGGCGGCTCTGGTACGCTCGATGGGCACCTCGCCCGAGTATCTCAAGACCAAGCATGACGCCGAGGTCGTCAACTATCGCGACTGGGGCATTCCGCTTGGCCGGCGGTTCCGCGCCCTCAAGCTCTGGTTCGTGATCCGGAGCTACGGGGTCGAGGGACTCCGCGCCATGATTCGCGAGCACGTGCGGCTGGGGTTGCTCTTTGCCGGCTGGGTGGAGGCGCACCCGGAGGTCGAACTGGCGGCGCCGGCGCCGGTCGGGCTGGTCTGCTTCCGGTGGCGGCCAGTCGACGGTCGGCTGGCACAGGAGGAAGTCAATGACGCCAATCGCCGGCTGCTCGAACGGATCAACGCCGATGGCGATCTCTTCCTGACCCACACCGTGCTGGACGGGCAGTATACCCTCCGGCTCGCGCTTGGTCATCTCTCGACCGACGAAGCGATCGTCCGACGCGTCTGGGACCGGGTCCTCAGTTCGATCGAGGGCCTGAGCCCGGCCTGATCGTGCGGTGCGCGGCTGGCGTCAGGGCGCCGACGCCAGCAGCGGCTTCAGGAATCGGCCAGTTTCCGACCCTGGGGTGGCGGCGACAAGTTCGGGCGGGCCCTGGACGACGATTCGACCACCTGCGGGGCCAGCGTCGGGTCCCAGGTCGATGACCCAATCGGCCCGCTTGACGACGTCGAGGTGGTGCTCGATGACCAGCACGGTGTTGCCGGCATCGACCAGGCGGTCGAGCACCGTGATGAGCTGGCGAACGTCGTCGAGGTGCAGACCGGTCGTCGGCTCGTCGAGCAGGTACAGCTTGCGACCGGACCGCTTGCTGGCCTGAATCAGTTCACGGGCAATCTTGAGCCGTTGGGCCTCGCCGCCCGACAGGGTGGTGGCGGCCTGACCCAGGCGCAGGTAGCCGAGTCCCACCTGTTGCACCTGCCAAAGCGCGGCGCCCAGCTTCGGCTGATGCCGAAACCGCCCGATGGCCTCGTCGACCGTCCATTGCAGCACATCGTGAATCGAGTGGCCGCGCACCTTGACGTCGAGCACCTCGCGCTTGAAACGGGTCCCGCCGCATGCTTCGCACGGCACGAAGACGTCGGCCAGAAAGACCATCTCCACCATGACCTGACCGGCGCCGTCACATTGTTCGCAGCGACCACCGGCGGTATTGAAGGAGAACGTCGCGGGCGTGTATCGCCGAGACCGCGACAGGGGCTGGTCGGCAAACAACTCACGGATCTCGTCGAATCCCTTGACGTAGGTAATCGGATTCGAACGAGGTGTCCTGCCGATGGGCGACTGGTCGATCATGACGACCGACTGAATCCATTCGTGCCCCGACATCGTGTCGATGGCGCCGGCAACCTCGCCCAGGTGGGCCTTGACTGACGACTCGCCGGTCAGCTGGGATTCGAGCTGCCGGTAGATGACGTCGTGGACCAGGGTGCTCTTGCCAGAGCCGGAAACGCCGGTGACCGCGACGAGAGTGCCCAACGGGATCTCGACGTCGACGCTGGCCAGATTGTGGAGCCGGGCGCCGGTTATGCGCAGCCTGCGTGCACCCAGCGGGCGACGGCCGCTGGGCACGCCGATTCGCTTGGTTCCGGTGAGGTACTGGCCGGTCACGGTTTCGGTCGACGCGGTCGGCGGGCCTGCATAGACCAGGCGGCCGCCGCGTTCTCCCGATGCGGGACCGAGTTCCACCATATGGTCGGCCCGACGAATCGCCTCGAGATCGTGTTCGACCACGACGACGGTGTTGCCCGCATCGCGGAGCCGTTCGAGAATGCCGAGCAGGCGATCGGTGTCGCGCGGATGAAGGCCGATCGACGGCTCGTCGAGCACGTAGAGCGAATCGACCAGCCGGGCGCCCAGCGCGTTGGCAAGAGAGATTCGCTGGGCCTCACCGCCGGACAATGTTCGGGTCTGCCGATCGAGGGTGAGGTAGCCGAGCCCGACCTGAGTCAGATACTCCACCCGGGCGACCAGTTCCGTCAGGACGTCCTGCGCAATCCGACGCTGGGTCTCGTTCAACTCCAACCGCGCGAGCCAGTCTCGCATCTCGGTTAGCGCCAACGACCCGACCTCCGCAATCGTGTTGCTGCCGATCCGCACCGCCAGTGCTTGCTCATTGAGCCGGGACCCATGGCATGCCGGGCATTCCTTCGCCAACTGGTACCGCCTGAGAAACACGCGGACGTACTGCTTGTAGCGCTTTTCCTCGAGGCTGGTCAGGAACGGGAATACGCCCAGGAAGCGGCCCTGCCTGCCATAGAGAAGTTCGCGCTTGACCGTGGCTTTGAGGCTATCCCACGGGGCCGAAGGGTCGGCGCCCAGCTTTCGGGCCGTATCGTAGAGCAGCCGCCGGCGGCTCTCGTAGCGGGGTTTGGTCCAGGGGTCGATCGCGCCGTTCAGTAGTGAGCGTTTCGGGTCGGGCACGATCAGGGACTCGTCGTACTCGAGGACCGCGCCGAACCCGTTGCAACCGGCGCAGGCGCCGCGCGGGTTGTTGAACGAGAACAGGCCCGGGCTCAGCGTAAACGCCGGTGTGTCGCAGGTCGAGCAGGCCGGGTGCTCGGTGAATCGAAGTCGGCCCTCCGAGTGCAGCACCACGGCGACGCCGTCACCCTCGGCCATGGCCTGCGCAATTGCCTCCTCGAGTCGCGGACCGGCCGAGGTCGGGTCCGTCAGGCGATCGACGACGATCAGCAGATCCGGGGCGGTGCTCAGGTCCGCACCAGTCGGCAGGTCGTCGAGATGGGTCGCGACCCCGCCGAGTTGAATCCTGACGAACCCCATCGCTCGTAGGTTGTCGGCAATTGCGGCATGAGACTGTCGGGCCGAGTCGGGAAGCGGGAAAGCGATCTGAATCGGCGTCTGGCCCAAGCCCCGGGCCCCATCGGCGGCCGTGGCCGGACTGTCCCGGACCACCCGGGCGCCGCAGACTCGACAGTACTGGACCCCGACCCGGGCCCAAAGCAAGCGGAGGTAGTCATAGACCTCCGTTGCGGTCCCAACCGTCGAGCGGCTCGAGACCGTCGGGTTGCGCTGCTCGATGGCAATGGCCGGCGCGATACCCTCGATCCGGTCGACCAGGGGCTTGGGCATCCGCTCGAGGAATTGCTTCGCATAGGTCGAGAGGGACTCGATATATCGGCGCTGACCCTCGGCGTAGATCGTGTCGAAGGCCAGTGAGCTCTTGCCCGACCCGGATGGGCCCGTAATCACGATCAGCTTTCGATGGGGAAGCTCGACCGTGACGCCTTTCAGGTTGTGTTGGCGGGCGTTGACGACGCGAAGGAACGGTTCCGGCACCGGGGCAAAATAACGCCGAGTCGGATCTTGCAGCCGGATTGGCTCGTTTACCCCCTCGGGCCCCATTAACTTGACCAGGAATCCATGGCCAAACTCCTTACCCCCAAGGTCCTGCTTCGCGGGCTCGAACTATTCCTCCTGATATCGCTCATCAGTTTCGGGGCGGTACTCTGGTACAGCAAAGGGACCTCGGCTTTCCTCGAGGCCATTCCGCAGATTCGGCTCGAATGGCTCCTGGTTGGGGTGGGGCTGGCATCGATGGACTGGTTCGGCGGAGGACTGCGCAACTACGTCTTGGCCCGCAACATCATGCCCAACCCCTCGATGAAGGGGATGGTGCTTTCCGGCGGGATGAGTGCCTGGGCGGGATACCTGACGCCGGTCATGTCGGGGGCTGGTCCGATGATGGTCTACACCATGAAGCGTTATGGTGTGCCGGTTCCGGTCGGCTTCACCATCACGTTCATGAGCTTTATCGCCACCGTCGCGTTCTTTGCGATTGCCGGGCCGATTGCGATTGCCTTCGGGGCCGGGAAGTCGCTTGGTAGCCATGGCGTGGCGTTGGGGATTTCGCTGTACGACCTGTTCATCGGCAGCCTGGCGATATTCTGCGCACTTGGCGTCCTCTTCCTCGTCATTATCCTCTTTCCGAAGGCCATTCGAGACGTCGTTCGCAAGCTGGCACTCCTGCTCGGCCGCCGCAGCAAGTGGGTGGGCCATCGGCTCGAGGCCCTGGAACGCGGTATCGATCAGACGCATGAGGCGGTGGAGCGCTTCAATTCCCCGCGCGGGTGGATGGCCCTGGCCGTTGCGACTGTGCTTTCGGGGCCGTCACATGCCAACAAGCTCCTGGCTGGCTATGTCGCGCTCCGGGCCATTGGTGTCGAGGCGCAGTTCGTCGACGTTCTGCTGCTCCAGACGTTCATCACCTTCGTTCTCTATTTCTTCGCACCGACACCGGGCGGTTCTGGGATCGGAGAGCTCCTGTCGACGGCGGTGATGTCGATTTATGTGCCGCGACCGCTGGCGCCGCTGTACGTGCTCCTTTGGCGCCTGGTCGTGAGCGGTTATACCATTGTTTTCGGCTCCATCGTGTTCTCCCGATGGGTCCGTCAGGGGCTTCGGGGAATCGAGCAGGACCCCAGCCCGACCGGCTGAAATTGCTTGCTAAGCCGCGAGGCTCGGCCTACGTTTGTGGCCCACGACGCTCGAACAGGAAACACGGCGCATGCAGCTCGAGTACGGCGGGCAGCGGGTCTCCGTCGCCGCCGGTGAGTGTTCAATCGGTTCCGTTGCGCAGGCCGATCTCCGTCTTGAAGGGGAGACCGTATTGCCTCGGCATGCCGTCGTATCCCGACTCTCGGGTGGCCACCTGGCCATTCGCCCGGCGGTGTCGGGAGCGCTCGTTCTGGTCAACGGCACGGCAGTGGGTCCCGAGCCTACGCCCTTGCTGCATGGTGACCGACTCCGGATCGGAGAGCATGAGGTGATCGTTCTGGGCCCGAGTCGGAATGACAGTGAGTGGGCTCCGGATGAGGCTCCCACGCGCCTGGACCCCGCGCTTGTCGAGGGGGCCGGGCGACTGATCAGCCAGACCGATGGCCGCGAGTATCGGATTGCCGTCGTTCCCTTCACGCTCGGGTGGGATGCCTCCGCTCAGGTCGTGGTCGACGCGCCGAACGTTGCCCGCCGTCACGCCGAAATCGTGTCGCGCCCTGATGGCGACATTCTGGTTGACCTGTCGTCGAGCGGCACCTTTGTCAACGGTGAGCGGATCAGCGGCCGGCACCGGCTCCAGCCGCTCGACGTTCTGCGAATCGGAACCTCCGAGTTCAGGTACCACCCCGGCGAGTTCACCGCGTCCATGCCCGCCCTGGGTGCTGAGTTGCGCCTTCGCGACACGCTGGTGGGTTTAACGGTTCGAGCGCAGCCGGTACCCCTGTCCAATCCGACCGCTCGGCCGCTCGCCTCGTTGCGGATCAAGAGCGGTCTCAATAAGGGTGGGCGGATCCCGGTCTGGTCGCCGTCGGTCACGATCGGTCGGGCCGACGTTTGTGAGGTGCGGTTCAACGATCCGACGGTCAGCTTGGCCCACGCCAAGCTTCTGCTGCGGGATGGCGTCTGGTCGATCAGCGACCTCGGCTCGGCCAACGGTACCTGGGTGGATGGGGTCGTCGTTGAGGATGACGCGCCACTCTCGCCCGGATCGACGCTGCTGTTGGGCGGCGTGGTCGTTTCATTCGAGCCGCAGGATGAACCGGTGCGGCGCCCTGAGCCTGTCGCCGCGGGCCGCACGGCAGAAGGGTCTGGTCGTACGTCAGGCCGCAGTTATCCGGCTCAACTCGCGGCACCCGGCGGGCGGCAGCGACCGCACCACGTCGTCGTCGACGTCGACTCCAGTGTCGATTCTCCCGAGGTTGAGGCCGACCGGCGCCGCCGCCGGGCCGGTGAGCGGGCAATGGTCCTGCTCGCACCGATTGCGGCCCGGCCGAATCTCCTGATGCACGTCGCGATCGCGGTTCTGATCGTGTCCCTCGCGCTCCTCGCCTTCGTCGTCTAACGCATGTTGATCTCGTGTGCTGGCGACACCCACGTCGGTGTGGTGCGAAGTGGTAATGAGGACAGCTTTCTGCTCGACTACAAGCACGGTGTATTCATCGTGGCCGACGGGATGGGTGGGCATGCCGCCGGCGAGGTCGCGAGTGAGATGGCGGTCGAGATCATCGCTCGCGAGATCGGCAATCTGCGCGGGCTTCCGGATGGCGATGCCTACGAGCGGATTCGCCTGGCAATCCGCACCGCCAACCAGTCGATCTTTGAGCGTACCCTGGCCGAAGCCGATAAGCGCGGCATGGGCACGACGACCACGGTGCTGGTGCTTTCGGGAAGCCGCTATCTGATCGGTCAGGTGGGAGACAGCCGGGCCTACCTCCTCCGCAGTCGCCACCTGATCCAGCTGACCAAAGATCACAGTTATGTGCAGGAACAGGTCGACGCTGGTCTGCTGACTGCGGAGCAAGCTCGGACCCACCCGTACAGCAACGTGATCACGCGTTGTGTCGGTGCCAACGAGGATGTGGTGCCCGACGTGTACTTCGGGACCCTGCAACGGGATGACATCATTCTGCTCGCCTCCGACGGCCTCACGGGCATGCTCGAGGACGAGCAGCTGGCCAAACTCCTCCAGGGCGGCGATCCACCCGAGGTGGTCGTCAACCGGCTGATCGCCGAGGCCAACCGGCGCGGCGGACTCGACAACATCACGGCCATCATCGTTCGGATCGACGAAGTCGGCCCGACGACCTAACCTGTGCGATCGCGCGATCTCATCGCATTGCTGACCGGGTTCGACGCCTTACGCGCGAATCCGATGCGCACCATGCTGTCGACCCTGGGCATTGTCATGGGTGTTGCCGCGCTGGTATCGGTCCTGGCCATCGGCGACGGGGTCGAGCAGTACGGCCGCCGCGAAGTTGGCTCGACCACCGGTCTGCAGTTCCTTTCGATCACCGCGGCCACGACGACCAGAGTCGATGGCATCACCGTTCCGCTCGATTCCTATCCCGTCTTCACCATGGCCGATCGCGATTCGCTGATCGGACGCTTGCCGTCCGACGCCGAAGTCACGCTGTATGCGCGCGGTTCGGGCGTCGCCTCCGCCGAGGGGCTCGCGCGTCCGCTCGGTGTTCTCGTGACCGGGCACGCGGGTCCGACGATGCTGCCGCTGGTGGAGGGCAGGGCGCTGTCAGAGGACGAGGTGCGGAGCGAGCAGCTCGTGGCCACGATCAACGAGAGCCTGGCGCGCGCGCTCGTTGCGGATGGTCGCTCGGCGCTGGGGCGTCGGATCCGGCTCGAAGCGACGGACCTCGAAGTCGTTGGCGTGCACCGTTCGGGCCAGGATGTTGGTTCGCTGCACGAGGTGCTCGTGCCACCGGGACTGGCTGCGCGGGTCATGACCGCGGTTGGACGGCCGCGACCGGATACGCTGGTGGTGCGGCTCGCTCGGATCGAGGACGTCCTGCCTGCGCAGCGGGTGGCCGAGCAATGGCGTGATCAGCAGGGGCCGGTCTGGCGGGCGTCGGTCCGAGTCGAAACCAACGCGGCGCGGGTGGCGCAGGTCGAGCGCGGTGTCATGGTGTTCAAGGTCCTGATGGGAACCATCACCGGGGTCTCGTTGCTCGTCGGCGGCATTGGGATCATGAACGTGTTGCTTGCTTCGGTGGCTGAGCGGACCCGTGAGATCGGCATCCGCAAGGCGGCTGGAGCTCGTCGGGGCGATATCCTGCTTCAGTTTCTCGCCGAGTCGGTGACCATAACCGGAGTGGGCGCCGGATTGGGAATCGCGTTGGGGCTGACCATTGCGTACGCCGGTTCCAGCTTGATGCGCAGGATGGCGGGCGTTGAGGTACACGCAGCGACGAGTGCGGGGACGCTTGTCTTTGCCGTCGGGGCTTCGATGGTCATCGGTCTCGTCTTCGGCCTCTATCCCGCGCGGCGCGCAGCCAACCTGGACCCCATCGAGGCCATCCGCCACGAGTGACCGTGGCGGTCGCTACTCCCGCTGCCCGGCGACCCTGACCCGTCTCCGTCCGCCAGAGCCTCCCTGGACTAGATCATCGAGGTGCCCGCGCCGGGCGGGCTCTGCCGCTGTCGTCCGGCTGAGGTTCCCCCCTAGCGAGACCACGGCGGCACGACGTTGTTCGATCTGGCGTAGGCGATCGACTGACCCAGGTGTTCATTCATGTGAGCAACGAGTTGCAGCAGCACGGCTGCCTGGGTCACCTCCCGCCCGTAGAGCCTCGTCGGCTGGGCCAGGTCTGCTGGCAGGCCTCGGATGGCGCGCTGAACGTGTTCTCGGGATTCCCGCAGCAGCGCGACCAGCTGGGCTTTGTCCGTGATGTCCTCAGTGGCTGCGGCGTCCCGATTGCTCGGCGCGGGAACGCCGAGCGAGGTGGCAGGGTACAGGTAGTTGTAACGAACGACGTGGCCGTATACCCGGGCAACGGTCATCACGCCCGGACCCGGGCTCCAGCCGTAGGCCGACGCTGGCATGGCTTCAGCCAGCGCGATGAACTTCTGCATCGATCCGTCGAACTGTCTGAGCAACTCGGACGCGAAGCCCTCAGGCACAGCCTGAGCCCGAGCGCCCGGTGCACTTACCGCGATGGCCGCGGCGAACATGGCGGTGGCAATGCGACGCATGGAACGCTCCCGGGGATGGTATGCCATAAGGTACCTCGCCTGGTACCGAGCGGAAGTTCCGCCGCTCACGGCGCGGAGGAATCCTGGTCCTCGCGATTGCTGCCTCAGCGCAGGCGAACCTCATCGAGCTGAAACCGGAACGCCCCTGCCGGCTGCCCGGCAGCGAAAACCAACCCGCGGACGAGGGCCGGGTTGCCGCCACCGAAGGCGGTGAGCGGAATGCGCACCTGAGCCCACTCCGGCCCCGCCGTGAAGGTCTGCACGGCCGGGGCGCCCTGGGCCGCCTCGCCCGAGAAAAGCATTACCTGATAGGTTCGCCCATCACCCTTGGCCTGGAAGACGAGCTCACCGTGCGCCGAGAGATCGGCCGGCTGCATCGGCTGCGCGGCGGGAAAGAAGATGACTCCGGCCCAGGGAAATGCCGCATTCGCCATGATCTCGCCGGCGACCTCGAGCGCACCTGGGGAGCCGTTTGCGCCGCTCCGTACGAGGCGGTGCGTCACCGACGAGGTTCCACCCATCATCGCATCGGTGGTCGGCTGCCATCCGGCTCCGAACCGTGCCTCGATCCGCTCCCCGTCGAAATCGCTGATCAGGCCATCGGCCGGAATGAGGGCTCCGGTGGCCGTGGCAGCCACAGGCGCGGGCAGTCTCCGATCGATGGCATAGCCGTTCTTCCAGACGGCCTCGATCGCGCGGGTGGCTCGGATATCGGTGGTCGGGTCACCGGTGACGAGGATCAGGTCGGCCCGCTTCCCTGGCGCGATTCGGCCGCGGTCAGGCACGCCGAAACGATCGGCCACCCGTGCCGTGGCAGCGGACAGCGCCTGTGCAGGGGTCATGCCGGCCTCCGTAAGCAGCAGCAGCTCCCCGTGGATACTGACACCGTGCGCCGTGCCTGGATTGGGCGCGTCGGTGCCGGCAAGCACCGTGACACCAGCCTGGTGCAGCGCGCGGACCGACGCGAGCGCTCGCTCGAGGAATGCCGGCTGCTTCAACGAGCCGAAGGTGCGGGCCAGGCCGGCGGTTTGATCCGGGGTGAGGAGCGGGGTGAGCGCAGCATCCGCCGCGAGGGCCGGGCCGGCGCCGTTGCCGGCCATAGTCGCGATGACCGAAAGTGTCGGAATCACAAACACATCTCGGCGCTTGGCATCGGCGACGAACGCGGCATCAGCGATCTCGTCCTGGAAGATGTGGACCAGACCGCTCGCGCCGGATGCCACGGCGTGTCGGGCATCTCGCTGGGCGGCGACGTGCACCACCGCGAGCTTTCCGCCGGAGCGGGTCGCGGCAATCGCGGCGGTAACCTGCGCAGGTGAGAGCGTCGGCATTCGGGTTGGAGCACCGTACACGCTCATGTCTTCGACGATGATCTTGACGTAGTCGGAGCCCTCGGCCAACCGCGCCCGAACGAAAGTGGAGGCATCGGCGTCGGCAGGCAGGGTTGGCACTCGCATCCCGAACTGAGTTCCGTGCCCGCCGGGCGCCGTGACGGCCGCTCCGGCGGTCCACAGATCCGCAAGCGCGGTGGGTGCAGTCGAGCTGCGCTGAGCTGCCAGCGAGGGGATTCGGTTCCAGTCCCCCAGCATGTCGAACTGGGTGGTCACACCGAAACGAAGCGCATCACGCTGCGCATCGCCCCAGCTGTGGGTGTGCGCATCGAGGAAGCCGGGCAGCAGGGTCTTGCCTGTACCATCCGTGACAGCAAGGCCGGCGGGAATCGCCAGATCCGGACCCACCGTCTGGATCATGCCATCCCTGACGATCACGTTGGCGCGGGCGATGACACGTTCGCCGTCGAAGACACGGACGTCTCGTAACGCGAAGCTGCCGTTGCCTTGCGGAGCGACCGATGCGTCAGCCGCTGACGAACGGAGCGTAAGCGGGCCTCCGCTCGCCGCCAGCAGCGGCACCAGCATCGGAATCAACGCGAAGATGGGACGAGTCGACATGTTATGTGCCTCTTCATGGCGGGGTGCCATCAGCTGCCGCCCGGTTGTCGGGCTGCGGAATCGGGGCGCCGGAAGGTCCGGGCCGGTCGAGCGGTCAGGTCCTGGTCTGGAGGAAGATAGCACCGCAACGGAAGCCCGTGGCCGTGTATTCGATCAGAACGGCCGAACGCCACTGGTGGATCTCGATTGCCGCGTACTGACGGATGGCGGTGACATTGAAATTGATGTTGTCGACCGGAACCTCTACGGACGGTCGAGCCTTGCGTGGTCCACATGGCCAGCGCACCGAGACCACAGGGTCGGAGGCAAGGCCCCGCAGCCGCTATCGGCGCCAGGGGGCTACTGGAGCGGTGCTCCGGTCTGGAGTCGGCGAAGGATCTCGTCCTCTGGCAAGGTCAGCATTCCAACGATGCCCTTCAGCTCCTTCCGCGGCGAGCGTGCCGTGAAAATCCGGAGGCGCCGAGCGCTCTGATACAACTCCGCCGCAATCCTGGGCAAGCCCAACTGGCCGGCTCGCCCCGCACCGGTCAACCGCTCGGTCCGCCCGTCGCGCGTTTTGAGGGCCAGGTCGACCGCGAGCATGTTGCTGCGGGCGGGATAGTCGAGCAGCAGCTCGCCCGGGGAGAGATCGAGCTCCTTCGCGAGCGCGTTCTCGACCTGCTCGAGCAGGTCAGGGTCGCGATCAATCCAATCTCCCGCGTTGGCTGGAACGTCGCTGGCGGGCAGGTCGAGCGCCCGTTTGTAGAGGCGCCGCTCGTGCACGGCGCGGGCAAGGCCGGTTGGTTCTGATGCCAGGAGTCGTTCCATCAGCGCTCCGTCGGTGGCGTCGGCGAGTTGGACCGCCATGATGCGCCCGGTCGCGACTGCGGACCGTACGGCCCGCTTGAACATGCAAGTGGCCGACCGAACCGCATGGTGCCAGTAGACGTTGCGGTACATCTGATACTTGCCGAACAGCATGGTCTCGAGTGCGCTGATGCCCTTGTCGAGAATCCCGACCTCGAGCTGTCCCGCGTCGTTCCGTACCAGGGTCAGGGTCGCCAGCATGCGGTCGACATCCAAAGTGCCGTAGGAAACGCCGCAGCCTCTGGCATCACGACTCAGGTAGTCCACCTTGTCGAGGTCGAGCGTGCCCGAGATCAGGCCCTGGAGCGGGTTGGTGCTGCGCCCCTGAATCAGTGCGCCGATATCCGAGATCAGAGCCGGTCCGCCCAATCCGTCCAGGACGGTGCGCAGCTCACCGGTCCGCAGGCGGGCAACGCCGAGCTCTTCGTGGTGGGCAAAGCCGGCCTCTTCGAGCCCGTGCGAAAAGGGATAGTGACCGACATCGTGGAGCAGCGCGGCCAGCAGGACTGCCTGCTGGTCCACCGCGGCAATGCCCTCCAGTTCGCCCCGCCGGCCCAGGATCGCCAGCGCCCGAGCGGTCAGATGGTACGCGCCAAGCGCGTGTTCGAAGCGGGTGTGGGTTGCGCCGGGATAGACCAGAAAGGCGTGGCCGAGCTGGCGGATGTAGCGGAGCCGCTGCATCGGCGCGGTGTCGACGACCGACATCATGGTCGCGTCGAGTTCGATGTTGTCCCAGAGGGGATCGCGAATGATCTCGGGCATCTCAAACGAGGGGAGGCCGGCGGGCGCCGAGCCTCCCGTCATTCCGGATTCGTCAGGCGGGGCCAGCGCTGGTCACCGCATCCGGCACCTGACCGGCAAATCCTTTGAAGTTATCTCTGAACATGGCGGCCAACTTCGCGGCCTGGGCATCGTAGGCCGCCGCATCGGCCCAGGTGGACCGCGGGTCGAGCACCTTGTCGGTGACGCCAGGGACGGCCGTCGGGACGTCGAAACCGAAGACCGGGTCCTTGCGGTAGGATGCCTTGTCGAGGCCTCCGGACAGGGCGGCCGTGACCATGGCGCGAGTGTTCCCGAGCTTCATCCGCGACCCGACCCCGTAGGCGCCGCCGGTCCATCCCGTGTTGACGAGCCAGACGTTGGCCGCGTGCTTGGCGATTCGTTCTCCCAGCATCCTGGCGTACTCACCCGGGTGAAGCGGCAGGAAGGGCGCTCCGAAGCAGGACGAGAAGGTGGCCGTCGGCTCCGTCACCCCTCGCTCCGTACCGGCCACTTTGGCCGTATAGCCGGAGAGGAAGTGGTACATCGCCTGTTCTGGTGTCAGCCGCGCAATGGGGGGCATGACGCCGAAGGCATCGGCCGTCAGGAACACGATGTTCCTGGGATGCCCGCCAACCCCGCTCGGTTCGAAGTTGGGTATGAAATGGATCGGGTAACTCGAACGCGTATTCTCGGTAATATCCTGGCTGTCGAAGTCGACGCGTCGGGTGGTCGGGTCGATCACGACGTTCTCGAGCACGGTGCCGAACCGATGGCTCGCGGCGTAGATCTCGGGCTCACCGCTCGCGGAGAGTCGAATGACCTTGGCGTAGCAACCACCTTCGAAGTTGAAAGTGCCGCGGTCGCTCCAACCGTGCTCATCGTCGCCGATCAGCTTGCGGTTCGGGTCGGCCGAGAGGGTCGTCTTGCCGGTGCCCGACAGGCCGAAGAAAATGGCCGTATCGCCGCCGCTGCCGATGTTGGCCGAGCAGTGCATCGGGAGGACGCCCTGCTGGGGCAACAGGTAGTTGAGGACGGTAAAGATCGACTTCTTCATCTCACCCGCATAGCGGGTTCCGCCGATCAGCACGGTCCGCTTGGCGAAGTTGAGGACGATGAAGGTCCCGGTCCGGGTGCCGTGCGTCGCGGGGTCCGCCTGGAACTCAGGCGCGTGGTAGACGGTAAACGACGGTGAGAACGCGGGCAGGTCGGCAGCGCCGGGCCGGATGAACATGTTGCGAACGAACATGGCTTGCCAGGCATTCGGCGTCAGAAACCGGACCGGCAGCCGGTACGCCGGATCGGCGCCGCCGTAGAGATCCTGCACGAACAGCTCCGGTAGTCCGTTCAGGTACTGTTTGACGTCGGCCAGCAGGCGGTCGAAGTGCGCTTCGGAGATTCGCTCGTTCTTCTCCCACCAGATCCGGCCGGTCGAGTCCGGTTCATCGACGACGAACTTGTCCTTGGGGGATCGCCCTGTGTGCGGGGTCGTATTGACGGCAAACGCGCCGTGATCGGTGAAGCTGCCTTCGTTCCGCCGGGCCGCATGCTCGTACAGCGCGGGGTTCGTGAGGTTGGCCCATACGGTCTTCGTGGTGATACCGTGGGCCGACAGATTCAGGGGTGCGTTCATAGGCCTTTAAAAATGAAAGGGACGCGAATCACGCCCGTCATTAGCGTTGTAGCAAACTGAAACGTGCGAAGTTAGCGACTAGTTGCTAAAGATCGACCGTATGGTCCTACCAGACAAGGACTGTGCCATCCTCGAGCCAGAGGCAGGCCTTTGTCGTACTGGTGCTCGACGTCCGGAGGTTCAGGGATCGGGCCGTGGTGGCCGGGCGGTAGTGGCTTCAGTGCGACAATCCAACGGTTCTCCCGGACTGCATTTTCTTGCGTTGCCGACGTGTATCTTGTTGCAGGGTAAGGTTTTGCTTCGCTAGTCGCCGGCTGGCACAAGTGGGTACAGATCGTGCGAATTCCGCGATTGCCCGGTCACTCGGATCGGGGGCGTTTGCGAACCTGACTTTTGCGGATTACAGAAACCCAGCGTGCATACTCGCGTTCTCTTGCTTGGCAATGCAGATGCCCGTCCCCCTGGGCTCGAGCGATCCTTGATCAGCGCGGGCTTTGGTTTGGGCGAGGCTGGCTTCCTGCCCGAGGCGCCGGGTGATGCCGGCTCGCCGGACTTGGTGATTCTGTCGCTCGGGTGTGTCGGTGAAGAACTGACGGCCCAGTTGCTGCCGATTACGAACGAGGCCTGGCGCAACGTGCCCGCCATCGTGCTGCTTCCCGAAGGCACCACGGACGCCGTCGAGCGGGTCCTCTCGCTGGGGGCGCTCGACGTTATGGTCGGGCCCGTCTACCTGCCGGAGCTCGTTGCGCGGGTGGTGGCGCGGCTCCGCGGCGTCCGTGACGGCTTCCGTTCGATGCGGTCGGCCAACGGGCAGGCCCAGCTCTTTGCCGTCTTTCAAGACGTGGCAATGGCGGCTCGGCCCGAGGAGATGCTGCAGCTGCTGGTGCGCGGGATTGCGGCGTCGCTGGGCGCGGCACACTGCGCCTGCATCTTTACGATCGATGCCGCGCGGGGTCGGGTCATCTCGGTCGCCGAACGTCCCGAGGTTCGCAACCTCGAAGTGGATCTGCAGGAGTACCCTGAGGTGAGGCATGCCGTGCGCACCGGACGCACGGCGTTCGTGCCGAATGTCGCGCAGCATCCGCTCTTCGGTGATTCACCGGACTCCGCCTGGAAGGCGCAGGTGCCGACCAGCGCCGCGGCAGTCCCGATCGCCTTTCAAGGTCGTACGGTCGGCGTCCTGGTCGTTCGGACCGCGCTGCCGCAGCCGAATCTGACGATCGACGATGTGGCCTTCATCGAAGCCCTGGTCGCTGCAACTGCCCGCCTGCTCGAGCAGGAAGACCGCCGAGCCACCGTCTACCGCCGTCAGGCCAGCGCGGGCGTGATCGATCCGCTGACCGGGTGTGGCGGGCTGGATGCGCTCGATCGCCGGGTGCGCGATGAGACCCAGCGGTCCGACCGGTATGGCCGCCGGTTCTCGCTGCTCTTGGTCGACGTTGATGGCCTCCGGTTCATCAATCAGCAGCACGGTATTGAAGCGGGCGACCAGATTCTGCGTGAGTTGGGTGGCCTGTTTCAGCGGGAACTGCGGTCTCCCGACTTCGTGGCGCGCTACGGCGGGGATGAGTTTGCTTTCATACTTCCGGAAACGGACGAGGCGGGCGCCCGGGATATGCTGGCTCGTCTGCGCAGCGCGATCGCGAGTCACACCTTCGATGACGCAGGTCAGAACCTGTCGATTTCAGGAGGGTGGGTCAGCTATCCGGCGGCAACGGTGCTGACACCCGAAGATCTCTTTGCGGCGGCGGAGGCCGGGCTGATCGAACGGAAGGCCAAGCCGGCCAGCCACGCAGCCTAGCCGGCGCTTCAGCACGGGGCTCAGTTCCGGCGCCTGAGCCAGGCGGTCGGATCCATGGCGATTTGCTTGTCGCCGCGAATCTCGAAGTAGAGGTGAGGACCGAACTCGGTGTTCTCACCACCGACCGTTCCGATCGTCTGACCCTTGCCGATCTCGTCACCCACGTTCACGACCGACGAAGCCAGCTGCATATACAGCGAGAAGTAGCCGCTCGGGTGCTCCAGAATGACCGAGAGTCCGTAGGTACCGAGCCGCTGCACCATGACCACGCGACCCGGCGACACGGCCGTGACCGGTGTTCCGGCGGCCGCCGCGATGGAAATGCCGTGGCGGGTTACCCGGGCCCCGCTCGTCAGCGTGTCGGGGCCGAAGTTGTGAAGGATCCGTCCGGCAACCGGCCAGTCGAGCCGGCCCAGGTCGGCCGTCGACACGCCGGTAGTACGCGCCGCCGACGGTGCGGCCCCCGGAGCGGGACGAGCAGGGGCCCGCCCGGCTGCGGCGCGACTTCGCTCCAATGCCGCCAGGACTTCGTTGAGCTGTTCTTCGTCGCGGGCCAGCACGGTCAGCCGGCGCGCGGTCGTCTGGGTGCTCTGCCGGAGTCGTCGGATCTGGGCCGCTCGCTCGTCGGCAAGGGAGCGATAGCTCCGGAGCTCGGTCTCGCGATCGGCCCGGCGGCGGTCGAGCTGCTCCTGAACCAGGACCAGCTCCCCTCGCTGCGCCTGAATCCGGTTGCGGAGTCGTTCGACGTCGCGCACCAGCGCGCGGTCCTGTCGGCTGGTCAGGAAGAGGTACTTGTAGCGGGAGAGCAGATCCGAAAACGATTCGGCCGCCAAGAGGACCTGAAACGTGTGGAGTGAGCCGCGCTTGTAGATGTCGACCAGGCGACGCTCGAGGACGGCGCGACGGTCGATCAGATTGTCCTGCGCCAGGGCCAGTTGCGTCGCCGTTCCATCCAGCTGCGAGCCGAGCCCGCCAATCTGCCGTTCGAGTTCGTTGACGATCCGGTTGGTGACATCGCGCTGCCGTTCGAGATTGTCGAGTTCGCGACCCGCGTCTCGGACCTGCCCCTGCAGCCGCTCCTGATCGCGCCGCAGCCGTTCCCGCTCCGCGCGAATCTCCTCGAGGCGCTGCCGGCTTTTCTCCAGATCTGTGGGTTGCTGCGCAGTGGCCGGCTCGGCAAGACCCAAGCCGACCGCCAGCAGCACGAGCAGCGCGGCCTGCCGATACCGGACCCGGCGGGTCTCAGACACTTTTGAGCTGCCTGCCGACCGACATGATGCTGCCGGCCAGACCGATCGTAGTGCCGAAGACGAGCATCAACAGAATCTCCGGGACCCGGAAAAAGGCCAGTGTCGTTCCGGCGTCGCCCACGGTGCGCTGGAAGATCGTGAACATGAGCCACGACATCAGGACCGCCAGCAAGCCGCCGAGCACGCCTTTGACTGCCCCTTCGATCAGAAAGGGTCCCCGAATGTAGCCGTTGGTGGCGCCGACCAGGCGCATGATGGCGATCTCCTTGGCTCGCTGCAGCACCGTGATCCGGATCGTCACACCGATGATGACGACCGCGACCGCCGCAAACGCGAAGCCGATGACGAGACCGACCACGGCGGCGATGTTGCGAATCTTGTCGAGCCGTTCCACCCAGTCTCGACCATAGCGGACATCCTCGATGAACGGAAAGCCGCGCAATCGCTCGGCGACCGCCTGCGCATGCGCCGCATCTCGGAATGCCGGTTGCAGCCGAATCTCAAACGACGGCGGGAGCGGATTGACCTCCAGCTCCTGGTACGCCTCCCGGAACTCGACCAGTTCCCGGCGCGCCCGACTCAACGCTTCATCGGAGGTCACGTAGTGGACGGACAGCACCTCGGGAAAGGCTTCGATGTCCTGGGTGGCCTGGCTGACGGCCTCGGTGGGTGTGCCCCGCAGCACGAAGGCGACCACCTCGACCCGCTCGGCCAGGGTATCCAGGGCTTGCCGGAAGTTGAGGGCGACCAGCGCAAAGAGGCCAACCGTAAAGAGCGAGAAGCCGATCGACGCCACCGAAAGAGCGGAGAGCAGCGGGGTGCGTCGAAAGGTGAGCATGGCCTCGCGGACCGGGGTTCGCTGCTTCATGATGCGCTCTCCGGTACATCGACCGCGCTGTCGTACACGATCCGACCGCCGCGAAGTTCGATGGTGCGATACCCGGTGTCGTGAACCAGGTCCATATTGTGCGTTGCCATGACGACGACCGTGCCGCCCGCGTTGATTTCGCGCAGCAGCTGAAAGACGCCCCGGGTGGCGCGCTCGTCCAGGTTACCCGTCGGTTCGTCGGCGATCAGGATGTGCGGATCGTTGACGAGTGCGCGCGCAATCGCGACCCGCTGCTGCTCACCGCCCGACAGCTCCTTCGGGTAAGCGCGCGCTTTCGAGGCGAGCCCGACCTGGGTCAGGACCCGCATGACCCGGTTGGGGATGCCCTCGCGACGGGCGCCGGTAACCTCGAGCGCAAAGGCGACATTTTCTTCCACGGTGCGATACTCGAGCAGTCGAAAGTCCTGAAACACCACGCCCAGGCGACGGCGGAGTCGCGGAATTTCCTTGCTCGTCAGCTTGGCAATCTGATACCCGGAAACCCGGACCTCGCCCTCCGTCGGTCGCTGCTCCGCAAAGATGAGCGACAGAATCGACGACTTGCCTGCGCCCGAGTGGCCGGTCAGGAAGACGAACTGACCCTTCGGAATATGGAAGGTGACGTCAGCGAGGCCGACCACGCCGTTGGGATAGGATTTCGTAACGTGATTGAACCGGATCATAGTCCATCGAGTCCGTGTCGCAGATCGGCGATCAGGTCATCGGCGTCTTCGATACCGCAACTCAGCCGCAGGAACCCGTCCGGGATTCCGATGGCACTCCGCTGCTCCGACGACATGGCCGCATGAGACGTGAGTCGTGGCTCTGAGACGAGACTCTCGACGCCTGCCAGGCTTGGAGCATGGGAAAAAATGCGCAGCCTGCGAAGCACGGTCTCGGCGGCACGAACCCCGCCGGCCAGCGCAATACCCACCATGCCGCCGTACCCGTCCAGCAGGCGCGACGCGACCGCTTGATCCGGGTGGTCAGGAAGCCCGGGGTAGAACACCGCACTGATGCCCGCCTGCCGGCTGGCCCAGGTTGCGACGGCCAGGCCATTGGTATTGTGTCGAGCCATCCGGAGGGCCAGGGTCTTGAGGCCCCGGTCGAGCAGCCACGCCGCATGCGAACTGAGAGCGGGGCCCCAGATCCGCGCCAGGCGAGCGACTTCGTCGATGACCGCCTGCGCTCCTGCCACCGCCCCGCCCGTTACATCGGAATGCCCGTTGAGGTATTTGGTCGCGCTGGTAATGACGACATCGGCGCCATGCTCGAGTGGACGGAAATTGATCGGGCTCGCGAAGGTGCTGTCGACCAGGAGCGCCAGCCCTGATTCCCGTGCAATCGCGGCGATCGGAGCGGGGTCGACCACTCGCATCAACGGGTTGGTCGGGGATTCGAGAAAGACGGCCCGGGTGTTTTTGCGGACGGCCCGCCGCCAGGCGCGAGGTTGGCTTGGATCGACATAGGTAACGTCGATGCCGAAGCGGCCCAGCTCTTCGTCGAAGAACAACTTGGTGCCGCCGTAGATCCAGGCGCTGGCAAGCAAGTGGTCTCCCGGTCGGAGCACCGCAAGGTGGGCCAGTGCGGTCGCGGCCGCACCGCTGCCCACCACGATCGCCGCCTCCGCACCCTCGAGCAGGGCGTACTTCCGCGCCAGGGCCGTTTGATTCGGCGTGTTGCCGTAGCGCTCATACAACACCTCACTGCCGCCACCGACAGGGAGCGCGTACGTCGTGCTCTGATAGACCGGCTGCACCACCGGCGCCCCATCGGGAATCCGATGCGGGGTGCCGTGAACGGCAATGGTGGAGCGGCCCGGACGTGGCGATGTCATCGGATCGGTACAGGGCAATAGGTTCCTGATGCTGCCTGAACCAGGCGCCTGAGCGCCAGCGACTGGAGCGCATCAGCGGCACGTTCTACCGTCCAACCTAATGCGTCGGCCACCCGGCTCGCATCCCCTGGTCCGAGCCGCATCACGGCATCGAATACCGCCACGAGATCGGGCGTTCGCCAGCCGAGAATGACGGGCCCCGGTCCGTCGGACAGGAGCGCGACCACCGTCAGGTTGTGCGTCTCGAGCACGTGGTCGATCGTCTCGCGGTGCGTTTCGGACACGTTGAGCAGCACCATGTAGCGGGGGCGGTCGAAGTCCTCGAGCAGCAGCAGCTTGGCCACGATTTCGTCGGCACAGCTGAAGTCGAGCAAGCCGATGGCGCGAAAATCGAGCTGCGTCGTAGGGTACGGGCTCGCCTCGATGACCGCCTGGATCCGGGAACGGACATTGGCGCCGGTCGGTCGCGTCACGAGGTCGGAGTAGCTGGTCCGGACACTGTCACGGAGGATCGGAGCGAGGTCGATGTGCTCTCTCATCGGGACACCGCTTCCTGCGCTGGAATCGTGAGTTGGAGCTGAGCACCGGGAAAGAACGGCAGATGCTCGGCCAGCGGGACGTCGTCATCCCACTCCGGCAGCAACGCAATGCGGGCTGAGCCGCTTCGAACCGACAGCTTGCCATGCCACCGGAAAATGTAGCGCTTGATGCCGGCGATGCCCTGGCCGCGGCCCTTTTCCTTGTCGCGGAAGCGGCTGACCGAGTGCAGCACGGCCGACTCGAGCGCGGCGCCGTCGCCCCAGCGCTCGCCGACCTTCTTGGCCTCGGTGGCCTCGAGCGAGCGACGGAACCCGATGCCTCCATCGCTGACGGCAATGACCGCGACCTTGCGACCGAGCCGACGTTTCCAGAAATAGGTCTGCGCAGCAACCCACCCGCCGGTTTCGGCATGCTCGACGACATTCTGGCAGGCTTCCGACAATGCCATGGCAAAACCCATCGTGGCTTTGGCCTCGAGTTTGAGCTCGGAGGTGAGGATCCGGGTGGCAACTTCCTGAAGCTTGCCGACGACCTCGTGCACGTCTTCTGCATCTCGGATCGGTGTCAGCGGCAGCAGGGTGTCGCTGGCTGCTTCGCTGCTCCGGCGGGGAATCTTGCCCACCAGATCGTAGTACTCCGCTGCATAGGCAAAGAATCCGGTCCGGGCCCAGTAGCCGCGAGTGTCGTCGGAGTCGGGCGCGGCGAACTTGGGGCGGGGCAGGCCGAGCTCCTTGATGGACTGCCCGAGCGTGAGCAGCGCAGCAAGGCCGTACGGCGAGGCCCAGGTGGTACCCCGCGCATCGAGCAGGAGGCGTTCGGGCGGCGGCCATCCGCCCAGTGACTGCGCCAGCGTGTCGAGACCGCGATCATCAAAGGATGCCGGAACCGGCGCGACGTGAATCATGGATCAATCATAGTGAGACGAGAGAGCCCCTGAGATGATGCGCCAGGCCGGTGGCACCGCGATACCCCGCGTTGCGGGCGCCGGCGCGCGTGCCGGCCGCGACAGCGCGGTCGAGCGGCTCACCCGCGAGGATTCGGGCAAAGGTCGTTGCGCCGAAGACATCGCCACACCCCGTCGGATCCGCGTCGTCCACCGCAGGCGACGGTATCAGCGCCGTACGCAGCGGACCCGGCTCGCCGCCACCGACCCTGCCGTCGGTGAGGTACACGGCTCCCCGAGCTCCCAAGGTAACCAGAACCGTGCTGACGCCAACCGACATCATCGCGGCGGCCAGGCTGATTGGGTCGGTCGAGAGCTCCGCCATCTCGTCCTCGTTGAGCTGGATCAGATCGAAGCACCGGTACCAGCCGGCGGCGTCCGGCAGCGGCTGCATCGCTCGCATCCCATCGCGGCCCATGGCCAGGAAGAGGCTGTGAAGGTCGGCATAGATGAGCCCCCGGAATCCATCCCGAAGCGCGGCGGCGGTGCCGAGGCTCAGCTCGAAACCCGAGATGAAGTTGACGTAGATCGCATCGAGATCGCGGACCAGCGGCCCGAGCTCTGCCCAAGTCCAACCGGGGACGCCTCCCTGCATTCGCTCGGTCCGGCGCTCCGTGGAGGTGTACCGCAGTACCACCCGATTGTTGGGGGCGGGGACTTCGATGAACCGAACCGACCGCGCCACATGGCTCAGTGAGCGCAGCAACTGCTCCGCCGGCCCCGCCAGGTCGCGCCCCACTTTGATGAGCGGGACGATTTCCCAATCGTCAGCGAGAGCCGCATCGAAACCGGCCAGTGCGTAGGCGATTCCGCCCCATTCTTCCACCGCGGCGCGGCCGGGGTCTCGGCCATGGATCTCATCCCAGACCAGTGAGCCGATGACCCCGACTTTAGGCATGGGTTTCCAAGAAGATTTTGGCAGCGCCGACGACGCCCGCCGTGCCGGGCAGCTCGCCGGGTACGATCCGACACACCTCGACCGCCGGCTTGAAGGCCCGCCGGGTCACCTCACGGCGAAGCGGGGTGAACAGCCGTTCGCCGGCCTGCGTCACGCCACCGCAGATGACCACGATTTCCGGATTGAGGATGTTGATCAGGTTGGCGACCCCGACGCCGAGGTACTTGGCGGTGTCGTGCACAACCTCGAGGGCCAGCGCGTCTCCGGACGCCGCGGCCTCGTAAACGGCTTGCGCCGTCAGCGGGCCACGATCACCAGGGCCGGCTAGCAACGATTCCCCACCCGCGCCGATTGCCTCCGTCATCCGCCGCGCAATAGCGGTTCCCGAGGCATAGGCTTCGAGGCATCCGTCGTTGCCGCAGCCGCAGCGGCGCCCGTTGGTTTCGATCGTGATGTGGCCGATTTCGCCCGCCACGTCCGAGGCGCCGTGGACGACCTTACCGTCGACCACCAATCCGCCGCCGATACCCGTGCCAAGCGTGAAGGTCACCGCGTGACGCGCCCCGCGGGCCGCCCCGAGCCACCATTCCCCCGCCATTGCGCAGGTAGCGTCGTTGTCCAGGGTCGCCGGCAAGCCGAGCGGGTTGGCGATCAGGTCTCGGACCGGCATGTCGACCCAGCCGAGGTTGGGCGTCAGCAGCACCACTCCAGCCCCGACATCGACCGGTCCTGGCGATCCGATGCCGATCCCGGTCAGGCGGCTGGAGGGATCGGCGGCCCGAGTATCGTCGATGGTGCGCCGAGCCATGGCCACCAGGCGGCTGATCACGTCGTCAGCGCCTCGGCCCGCCTCCGTCGGCTCCGATCGCAACCCCTCGATCCGGCTGCCGTCGGTCGCAACCGCCGCCACGACCAGGTTGGTGCCTCCGATGTCGATGCCGAGGACGTATTCCATTCGCGTCACGATCCCGTCAGCTGGTGAATCGCGTCCCGTACGCTGTCCGGTGGAATCTCGCGCATACAGCGATGATGACCAAGCGGGCAGCGTGCCGGGCCGTGGAGCGAACAGGGGCGGCAGTCGAGCTCACGCTCGATCAAGGCCGATTGCGGCGCTCGGGGGCCGAAGCCGAAGGCCGGCACGGTCGGACCGAAAATCGCCACGGTTGGGGTGCCGAGTGCACTGGCGAGATGGAGCGGGGCGGAGTCGTTGGTGATCAGGAGCTGGGCCCGTTCGAGCAGGGCCGCCGATTCACGGAGTGACATCGCACCGGTGGCATCGGCCACCCGGTCGGGCGCGGCATCGACCAGGGTCTGGGCCAACTCGCGGTCGCCGGGGCCGCCGATCACCACGATCCGGCCGGGAAGCCGTTTGATCAGTTCCGGATAGTAGGGCCACCGCTTGGTGCCCCAGACCGAGCCGGGTGCCATCACGACGAAGCCATCACCGATGCCGCGCGCTGCGAGCCACGCGTAGGCCACGGCACGGTCGTCGTCGGTCAGCGCCACCTGCAACTCGGCAATCTCGCCCGGCGCTGGTGACGCCAGCGCCAGCAGCCGCTCGGCCTCGTGCGCAGCGTCCGGCCGTGCCACGCGGTGGGTGTAAAGCGGTGCGCCGGCCGAGCCCTCGAAGCCGATCCGAATCGGGATCCGAGCGGCCAATGCCAGCGCAGCGCTGCGGGCCGATCGATGCGGCAGGTAGGCGCGGGCGTAGTGCCGGTCGCGGAGGGTGCCAACGAGTCGCCACCAGGCGCGCAGACCGCGATCGCGCCCCTTCTTGTCGTAGGCAAGTGCCTCGCGAACGGCAGGGTGGGTTTCCACCAGTGGTACGGCGCCGGGCGTGACGAGCATGTCGACCGGGCCGAACTGCGTCGCGAGACGGCTGATCAGTCCTGTGGTCAGGACCACGTCGCCGAGGAAGGCCGTTTGAATCACCAGCGTGCCGCCGTCGATCGGGCCGGAGCCACTCTGCGACACGGATCCGATCCTCAGTCGCTGTCGACCTTGAGCACGGCGAGAAAGGCTTCTTGCGGAATCTCGATCTGGCCGACCTGCTTCATCCGCTTTTTGCCTTCCTTCTGCTTCTCGAGCAGCTTGCGCTTTCGCGTGATGTCGCCGCCGTAGCACTTGGCGAGCACGTCCTTGCGGAGCGCCGACACCGTCTCGCGGGCAATGATCTTGGCGCCGACCGCGGCTTGAATGGACACCGCGAAGAGCTGTCGGGGAATCAGCTCCTTCAGCTTCTCGGCCACCTTGCGGCCCCAGTCGTACGACTTGTCCTGGTGAATGATCACACTGAAGGCGTCGATCTGCTCGCCGTTGATCAGCATGTCGAGTTTGACCAGGTCGCTGGTGCGATAGCCGGCCATCTCGTAATCGAGCGAGGCGTACCCCCGCGAAATCGACTTGAGCCGATCGTAGAAATCGAGCACGATCTCGCCCAGCGGGAAGTCCCAGGAAAACTCGACCCGCGTGGTGTCGATGTAATGCATGCCGTGGTACACGCCGCGGCGATCCTGCCCCAACTTCATGATCGGCCCGATGTAATCGACCGGCGACACGATCCGGGCCTTCACGAACGGCTCGTCGATATGATCGCGCAACCCCGATTCCGGGAGGGTCGACGGGTTCTCGACCACCACCATCTCGCCGCTGGTCAGGTAGACGTGGTACTCCACGGTCGGAACGGTCGTGATCAGGTCGAGATCGAACTCGCGCTCCAGCCGCTCCTGGATGATCTCCATATGCAGGAGGCCCAGGAAGCCGCAGCGAAAGCCGAACCCGAGCGCCTGCGACGACTCCGGCTGGTAGTTGAGGCTCGCGTCGTTGACTTGGAGACGCTCGAGCGCGTCGCGCAGGTCCTCGTACTGATCCGTCGTGGTCGGGTAGATGCCGGCAAAGACCATCGAGCGGACGTCCCGGTACCCAGCCAGCAGCTCCGCAGCCGGATTGGCCGCGTCAAGGATGGTGTCGCCCACCCGAGCGTCCCGCACGCCGCGCACGCTGGCGACGATATGGCCGACCTCGCCGGCTTCGAGCACGTCGGTCGGGTGCCGACCAAGGGCGGGAAAGCCGACCTCATCGACCTCGTAGATGTCGCCCGGATGCGAACCGAAGAAAATCTTCGATCCCTTGCGAACGGAGCCGTCGACGACGCGCACGCTTGGCACGGCACCGCGATACCGGTCGTAGTACGAATCGAACACCAGCGCCCGAAGCGGGCCGTCGGGGTCACCTTTGGGCGGTGGCACCTTGGCGACGATCTGCTCGAGCAGCTCCGGGACGCCTGTGCCTTCTTTGGCCGACACGGCCAGGATGTCCTCCTCCGCTACCCCCAGAAGTTCCACCAGTTCGAGCGCTCGGCGCTCGGGCTCCGCGCCGGGGAGGTCGATCTTGTTGAGTACCGGGACGATCTCGAGCCCGGCTTCCATCGCCAGAAAGAGATTCGACAGCGTCTGCGCCTGAATGCCCTGGGAGGCGTCGACCACCAGGACCGCGCCCTCACAGGCCGCCAGCGACCGGGACACTTCATAGGTAAAGTCGACGTGCCCCGGCGTATCGATCAGGTTGAGCTGATACTCCTGTCCGTCGCGGCCCCGGTAGGCCATTCGACACGCATTGAGCTTGATGGTGATCCCGCGCTCGCGTTCGAGATCCATGCTGTCGAGCACCTGCTCCCGCATTTGCCGCTTCTGGAGCGTGCCCGTGGTTTCGATCAGCCGATCGGCCAGGGTGGACTTGCCGTGATCGATGTGGGCGACGATGCAAAAGTTCCGGATTCGCGACTGCTTCATGGGCCCGAATATAGTCGGGTGCCCAGCGTGTTCCCCCGTGCCTCGGAGAATCCGGGCGGCGGCTCAGGGGGGCTGCTAGATTGTACGCCGCAATGGCCTCCTCAGCGCCGCCACTCTCCAAGTCCGATCTCGGAATGCTGCTCGTCGCCCTGATCTGGGGCGCCAACTTCAGCGCGAACAAGTACGCACTCGTCTCAGTGCCCCCGCTCGCCTTTTCGGCCGTTCGATTCCTGATCGCGAGCGGCCTCCTCTGGACGGTGGTTGCCGTCTTGAGGCCTGGTGAGGGCGTGCCCGGGCGCACGGCGTGGTTGCTCGCCGGTCTTGGCCTGATCGGCAACACCGCCTATCAGGCAACCCTGATGACCGGGCTGGTTTCAACCACCGCGACCAACGCGGCACTCATTCTGGGAGCCATGCCGGTTTCCGTCGCGGTGTTGGGAACAGTCTTCCGCGTCGAGCGCGCCAGCCCGCGGCTCTGGGTTGGCATCCTGGTCGCGACCGTTGGCGTGGTCATGGTCATCGCCGCGCGCGGCCTCGACTTCTCCTCCGCCACCCTCCGTGGCGATCTGCTGGCCCTGCTCGCCTGTCTCTGCTGGTCGATCTTTACCGTGGGTGTTCGCCAGGTCGGTCGGGGGGTCCATCCCTTGCGCGTGGTATTGCTCACCACCACGGGCGGAACACCGCTCCTGGTGCTCCTCGCCTGGCCTGAGTTGGTCCGAACCGAGTGGCTGCAGCTGGGCGCGTGGACCTGGGGTGCGCTGCTGTACTCCGCCGTCCTCGCTATCGTGGTGGCCTACGCCATCTGGAGCGTCGCCGTCCAGCGCATCGGCGGAAATCGGACCGCGCTGTACAACTGCGTCGTGCCAGTCGTTGCCGCGCTGGTTGCCTGGCTCGTGCTTGGCGAACGGCCCCTGCCGGTTCAGGGGCTCGGCGCGGCCCTGGTGTTTGCGGGGGTCTTCTTGAGTCAGGGCATGGTACGACCCGCTGTGCGCGCACCGCACGGCCGCTAGCATGGGTCGCGGTTTCTCACGCTACGACGCTGGCATGCTGGGCGTCTCCCTGATCTGGGGCACCAACTTCAGCATCTCCAAGCTGGCTCTGGGGCACCTGGGTCCTTTGCCCTTTGCGGCGATGCGGTTCGTGCTGAGCAGCGCGCTGCTGGTGGCCGTGTTCTGGAGTGTCGAGCGCCCAGGCCGAATCCCTCGGTCGGTGTTGTGGCGCTTGCTGGCCTGGGGCATCGTTGGCCATACCTTCAATCAGGGGTTCTTTCTCTACGGTCTGCGGCACACCACGGCCACCAACAGCGCCCTGATCTTTGCGACCCTGCCGGTGGTCGTCGCGCTGTTCGGGATCGCGAGCGGCAGGGAACGGCCGGAGGCGCGGGTCTGGGCCGGGATCGGGCTGGGAACCCTGGGCGTCGTGCTGGTGGTGGCAGCGCAAGGTGCGCACTTTACGGTCGACACACTCCGGGGCGATGCGCTCACCATTGGAGCCGTGATCTGCTGGGCCTCGTTCCTGGTCGGGGTTCGAACGGTGGCGATGTCCCGCAGTTCACTCGAGGTCGCGGCGATCACGCATGTCGGAGGAACCCCGGGGCTGGTGCTCGCGGCAACGCCCGGGCTCGTGGCGGTCGATCTGCCAGCCCTCTCACCGATCGTTTGGATTGCCCTGATCTATTCTGCGGTTTTTTCCTCGCTCGTCGCCATGGTGCTGTGGACCCGCGGCCTCAAGGCGCTGGGCGGCAGCCGAACGGCCCTGTACAACTGCGTCACACCGGTGTTTGCTGCCCTGGTGGCCTGGCTGCTGCTCGGCGAGCGACCTACGCCGCTCCAGGGAGTCGGGGCGGCGCTGGTGATTGCGGGAATTCTGGTCAGCCGCGCACCGGCGCAGGCCGAGGAGGTTTAACCGGCGGTCCGGACCTCCTCGAGGCGGGCCACGGCGCGGCGCAGGTGAGGAATCACGATCGAGCCCCCGATCAGGAGTCCGATCGAAAAGACCTCATGGATCTCCGGGTCGGTTGCCCCTTCCTGGGCGCAGCGCTCGACATGATAGGTGACGCAGTCGTCGCAGCGAAGCACCAGGGACGCCACCAGGCCGAGTAGTTCCTTCGTCTTGACGTCCAGCGCGCCTGCTTCGTAGGCACGAGTGTCGAGGTTGAAGAACCGATTCGTCGTCAGATTGCCCGCGGCGAAGATCTTCTCGTTCATCGCCGTCCGGAAGGCGTGGAACTGCTCCAGCGATTTCGTTTCGTTGCTCATCAGGGTTGCCCCGCCGGTCTCACGATTCGTTGATAGCTGGCCTGGTCCCAGACCGGCCGTTCCGGTGCGCTGGCGATCTCATGGCCGAGATAGAAGATCAGCTGGAGCAGCCGGGCCTGCTTTTCGGCGTCGATCTTGTCGGGTGTGTCGGAAGCGGCGTGGTAATCGCCGTGGAGGCCGCTGGTAAAGAACAGGGCCGGTATCCCTTTGCGCGCAAAGTTGTACTGGTCCGATCGCATGAAGAGGTTCTCGTCGGGCCAGAGGTCGTCCACCACCGTCATACCCAGTTCGGGGTGCTCGGCGGCAAGGCGATCGACTAATGCGCCGAGGCTCGAATGTGGTTTGCCGACCGCAACGATGCTGTCGGTCCAGTTCCGCCCGATCATGTCCATGTTGAGGTTGGCAACCATGGCGCTGATGGGCACAGGAGGCCGCTCGGCAAAATGCGCGCTGCCCCAGAGTCCCTTTTCCTCCCCACTCACGGCCACGAACAGGACGGATCGTGCGGGGGGCGCCTGTTCGAACGCTTTGGCGAGGGCGATCAGGCCAACCGTGCCTGAAGCGTTGTCGTCGGCGCCGTTGCAGACCTGATTCTCCGGAGTCACGCCGCCGCAGGACGAACCGACGTGATCCATATGGGCCGTGATGACCAGATACTCATTGCGGAGCTTCGGGTCGGTGCCTTCGAGGAGCCCGACCGTGTTGGGCACCAGGACGGAGCGTGCCTCGCCTTCCTTGGATACGAGCGTGGCCCGCCAATCCGTGACCGGCGCGACCGTGGTGCGCGGTGAGTTGCGCAAGAAGGCAATCTGCTGGCGGACATCAGGCAGCGCCCGCGCCAGCGCGGCATCCGACGTCAGGGCAAAGAACCGGCCGTTGGACGGACCAGCCGGTCGGGGCGGCCCCAGGCGGACGGTTGGCCCCGCCGGAGTGCCCAGCCCCATTTGCGCAGCAAGTGAATCGTTGTTGATCGGAAGCAGGACACCAAGGGCGCCGCGCGTCACGGCGGTAACGGCGGCCTCCTGAATCTGCGGCCCCATGCCGCCGGTCCAGTCGGTAACGATGATCGCCAGTTTGCCACGCACCGCTTCGGCTTTGATCGCGCCCGGATCGAGGCTTTTGCCCCCCAGGAGAACGACCTCGTACTGTGTCGCGGTGCGGGGTGCCACACCTTCGATGTGCACGTCGGGGCCGATGGCCAGCCGGGCCGGTGCGCTGCCGGGAATCCGCAACTCGAGAAAGGTGGAATCGGGATCCGGCACCGCGACGTTGACCTCGTACCGCTGCAGGTAGGTGCCCGAGTCGCCGGCGGGTTTGAGGCCGAAACGGGCGAACTCACGGGCCAGCCATTCGGCCGCCTTTTCGAGGCCCGGGCTCGGGGTATCGCGCCCGCCCATGGAATCATGGGCAAGGATGTCGATCCGATGCTGGATCTCGGCGGCCGTGATGCGTGCCGCGGCCGATTTGAGGTCCGAGCGTGGCCCTACCTGGGCCGCGAGGCACAGGGGCGCAGCAAGCAGCAGAGCTGCCAGAAGCCGAGTCTTCACGTCACCACCTCCAGATCGAGGCCGACCGATTGGGTCGACTGGCCGGAAGTCAAACTGACCGGCCGCTGTCCTGCAACCGGTGTGGCAGGACCGTTGGACAAACTACGGACCTGATTCATGGTGTGATTCGGATGAAACCTGAGGAGGAACGCGAGCGTCCGGTTATCAGCTGTCGTTGGGCGGCTTGGGCGGCGGGGGTTTCCGACGCCGCAGTTCGGGCTCGCGGGTCGGTTTCTTCTTTTTGTCAGTCTTGGGTGGGTCTTGTGACTGAACCAGTGCGGCCGCCTCCGCTGCGATCGGCTCTCGGGGGGAGCGAGCTCCGATCAACAGCGTGGCGACCAACACGGGAACAGCCCAACGAATCACTCTCACGTCTGCCTACCTCCCAACGCGTGGTCAGGGAAGCAGGTGCCGTGCCATCAGGGTGACTGTGCTAAGTCGTGTCACTACAAGTAGATGTGAATTGTGTCTGAGATTCGACCCTCCTGATCCGTCCTCGGAACAGGACACTGGTGACACTTACGTTGACTCCGATTCCATCCTCCCGTACGTTGCCCCCGGCTTATGTCCAGCTCCCGCGGCGCTGAACGACTCGATCTGCTCGATCCTCTCGAGGTTGCCCGCCTGGGCGGCATCGAGGTGTTGACGCCGGGCATCGTAGAGGGTTTTCTCACCGGCCTGCATCGCTCACCTCGGCGGGGCTTTTCGGTCGAGTTTGCCGAGCATCGTGCCTATCAGCCAGGGGACGAACTTCGCTACGTCGACTGGAAGGTGCTGGCGCGGACTGGCCGCCTCTATGTCAAGCAGTTCGAAGAGGAAACCAACCTGCGGGCCATGGTTGTTCTCGACGCCAGCAAGTCGATGGGCTGGACCGGCAACGCCGCAGTTCGTCTCACCAAGCTGGAGTACGCCAAGCGGCTGGTCGCGGCCATGGTACTGGTGCTGCTGCGCCAGCGAGACGCGACCGGACTGATCACGTTCGACGAATCCGTTCGCGCTGTGCTTCCTCCCCGGGCTCGGATGGCGCACTGGCAGCAGCTGCTCGGTGCGATTCACCGCACGACGGCCGGACGCGCCACGGCGGCTGAGCCGGCGCTCCGCCGGGTCATGGATCAGCTGCAACGGCGCGGCCTGGTCATCTTTGTGTCCGATCTGCTGCTCGATCGGGATCTGGCCATCAAGGCGCTCCGGTTCCTGCGCCACCGTGGCCACCAGGTGCTGGTGCTGCATCTGATGGATCCGAGCGAGATGACCCTCGAAGGTGCGACCGAATCCCGGTACGAGGATCCGGAAACCGGTCAGCACGTGACGCTGCGTCCTGCCGACTGGGCCGGCGTCTATGCCCGAACGGTCGAGGGCGTGGTGCATGACTGGCAGCTCGCCTGTCGCCGCCACGGCATTGGCTACGAGCGGGTCAGTACCGACTTGCCGTTTGGTCTGGCGCTCCGCCAGGCGCTGGTTCGGTCGGCGCACGTCGCCTGATGATCTTCACGACTCCGTTGGCCCTGGCCGGGCTCGTGCTTGCCGGCATCCCGATCATTCTGCATCTGCTGGCCCGCCGGGAGCCGCCGACGGTGGTATTTCCGGCCACCCGCTACCTCGCCGATGCGACCCGGCTTCACCAGCGCCGCTTGCAGCTCGAGCATCTGGTGCTGCTGGTGCTGCGGACCTTGCTGATCGTCGCGCTGGTCCTGGCCGCGGCGGGACCCCGGTGGCCCAAGGCCGGACTCGGCGCGCATCCTCCCGCGGCGCTGGTCCTGGTCCTCGACAACTCACTGTCGAGCGGCGCGATTCAGGGTGGGGTGCCGGTGCTCGACGGGCTGGTCGCGGCGGCCCGGGCTGTGCTCGATCGGGCCACGCCCGATGATCAGCTCTGGCTCATCACGGCCGACGGGGTACCCCGCGCCGGCACGGCAGCAGCGCTGGCCGCGCAGCTCGACTCGGTCGTGCCCTCGTCTCACCGGCTCGATCTCGGGGCCGTCGTGGCCCGGGCGTCTGACATCGTGACCGCTCAGGCCCTTCCAGGCGAGATCGTCGTCGTGTCGGATCTGCAGCGCTCGGCCCTGGCGGGCTCGGTGGTCTCGGTTCCCATGACCGTACTGCGACCGGCCGAGCCTCCGCCGGCCAACGCGGGCTTGAGCACGCTCACGGTCGGTGCGCAGCCGTGGGGCGCCGACGGGGGTACGGTCGGAATCACGGTGACCGGGGTCGGGACGGCACCGAGGCCAGTCACCGTGGTCGCCGGCAGTCGGCCGGTTCGGCAGCTGCTCGTTCCGGTTGGCGGGCAGGGAACCCATCGGATCGCCGGCTTGCCGGCCGGGTGGTGGGCGGTCGAAGCCGAACTCGATCCGGACGAGCTGCGCGCCGACGATGCGCGCCGAGTAGCCGTTCGGGTGGCCCCGGCGGCGCGGGTGCAATGGTCGGTCGAGGACCGGTTCATTGCCACGGCGGCCGAGGTGCTGGTGCAGAACGGGCGGATCGTGCCTGGGGGTGAGGTGGCTCTCGGACCGGTCACCGCCGGGGCATCGGTGGTAATCCCGCCTCGGGACCCGGCCGGGATCGGCGCGGTCAATCGCGCCCTGGCCGCGCGTGGTTCCTCCTGGCGATACGGCGACCTGACCGTCCTGCCGACCGCGACCGACAGCGGTCCCTGGGTCGGCCGAGTCGGGGTCTCTCGGCGCTACCGCCTGACCTTTCAGGGCGGCGCCCCGACCGACGTGCTGGTGACGGCGGGAGGAGAACCCTGGATGGTGCGCAGCGGGCGCCTCGTGCTGATCGCCAGCCGGCTGGAGCCGGAGTGGACCGCCCTGCCGGTATCGGCGGCCTTCGTACCGTTCCTGGACGGCGTGCTCAATCGCGCCAGCCGCGGCGAAGGAACCCAGCTCGAGTCCGCACCTGGCGATGCCGTCGCGGTGCCCGACCGGGTCACCTCGTTGGCCCAGGGCGATCAGCGCTGGCCGATCGAGGGCGGAGCCTGGTTCCGGCCGCAGCATCCCGGGCCGCATTTCCTGCTCGCCGGCAGCGACACGATTGGCGTGCTCAACGTCAATCCGGATCCGCGGGAATCCGATCTCGCCCGGGCCACCGACAGTGAGATCCGGGCCCTCTGGCCCGCAGCCCGGATCGGCGAGCCCGATCGCGCCGGCGCGCTGGCGTTCCATGCCGGCGCCACCAGTGATCTGCGCGGCCTGTTGTTGCTTGCTGCGCTCTTGTTGGGTCTGGCCGAGGCGGCGCTGGCGAGCGCGGTTCGAGGTAAGGGGCGAGCCTGATGTTGCGTGCCGTTCTCGACGCATTCGGTCGCACTCGCTTTGCAGCGGAGATGCTCGAACGGCTGCCGGTGGGCAGTGGCCTGGTCCGAGTGGGCGGGCTGGCCGGGTCGAGCGCCGCGGTGCTGGCGGCCTGGCTCGCGGAACAGCGGACCAATCGGCTCATTACCGTGGTGGCGACCACGCCCGCGGAGGCCGAGCGCTGGCTGGCAGACCTGAGCCAGCTCACCGATCGACCGATCGCGCTCTACCCGCAGCGGGAAGCCCTCGGCGAGGAGGAGCACCACGTCGAGATCGCGGGCGAGCGAACCGAGACCATCGAGGCGCTGCTGGGAGGGCGCCTCGACATCCTGGTGACGACGGCCCGCGCCACCGCGGAGCGGACCGCGGTGCCGGCGGCGCTTGCCGCGATGCGCCTGGAACTGCGCCGGGCCGAGGATCAGCCGCTGTCCGCAACGGTCGATCAGCTGCTGGCCATGGGCTATGAGCGAGTGGCGACGGTGCTGGAAGTCGGGCAGTTCAGTGTCCGCGGTGGCATCGTCGACCTCTACGGCTTCGGCATGAGTGCCCCAACCCGGGCCGAGTGGTGGGGCGACGTGATCGAGAGCCTCCGCAGCTTCGACTTGACCACCCAGCGGAGCGGCGAGCTGCTCGACGTGGTCACAGTGCTGCCTGTGCGAACCAAGCCCTACGAGGCAGCGGGGCCGGGCCTGGGGCCGCCAGTCCGCCGCTCGCTGCTCGAACTGCTGCCGGCCGGCGCGTTGCTCCTGGTCGATTCGATCAGCGCAGCTGGCGAGGAGGTCAGCCGGGCCTGGCGCGAGGCGGAGCACCATCTGGAGGTGGCCCGGCGGACGGGCGAGGAGGTGCCGGCCCGGAGCGACCTGTTCCTCGATCCGGAGCAGTGGCGGCCGCTCGCGACCCGATATGCGCAGCTTGCCTTGGCGGATGAGCCGGTCGATCTCCAGGCTGGCTTCTTTCCGCCCGAGCGGGTCGACCGCGACATCAAACGGCTCCGCTCGCTGCTCGATGGCGGCCTTCCCACCCTGATTCTCTGCGACAACGAGGGACAGCTCGAGCGCCTCTCGGAGCTGCTCGAGGAGCATGGCCGCGCCTCGGCCGCGGCGCTGACGGTTGGTGCGCTCGATGGCGGCTTCGTGATGCCGTCGCTCCGGGTCATGACCGACCATGAAATCTTCCGGCGGGCCCGGCGGCTGCGACGGCCGCGGCGCTACCGCCAGGCGGCGCCGGTGGCGGCGGCGGGAGCGCTGGCCAACGGAGACTACGTGGTCCATCTCGATCACGGAATCGGGATTTATCGGGGCATCCGGACCATCGAAGTCGAAGGTGGCCTGCTCGAGGTAGCCGTGCTGGAGTATGAGGGGGGCGACCGCCTCCACGTCCCGCTCTATCGGCTCGACCAGGTCGAGCGGTATCGCAGCGCGGGCGACGACGGCGACGCGGCACCGCCCCGGATCCATCGCCTCGGGAGCACGAGCTGGAAGCGAATTCGCGAGAAGGCCCGCGAGGCGATCCAGAAGATGGCCGCCGAACTGCTCGAGCTGTATGCGCGGCGGCAGGTCCAGGCCGGCTTTGCCTTTCCACCGGACACCAAATGGCAGCGGGAGCTCGAGTCGAGTTTTCTCTACGAGGATACTCCCGATCAGCGCAGGTCGACCGACGACGTCAAGCGGGACATGGAACGCCCCGTGCCGATGGATCGACTGCTGGTCGGTGATGTCGGCTACGGCAAGACGGAAATCGCCGTCCGGGCCGCCTTCAAGGCGGTCCAGGGCGGCAAACAGGTCGTGGTGCTGGTTCCGACCACCGTACTTGCCGAGCAGCATGGGCGGACCTTTGCGGAGCGACTGGCGGATTTTCCGCTTCGGGTCGAGGTCGTCTCGCGCTTCCGGACTGCGAAGGAGCAGAAGGCGGTGCTCGCCGAGGTGGCCGCCGGCGTGGTGGACATCACGATCGGCACCCACCGGCTGTTGTCGCCGGATGTCCACTTCAAAGATCTGGGCCTGCTGATCGTCGATGAAGAGCACCGGTTCGGCGTCAAGCACAAGGAGCAGATCAAGGCGCTGCGGCTGGCGGTCGACGTGCTGACCCTGACGGCGACGCCGATTCCGCGGACCCTGCACATGTCGCTCGCGGGGATTCGGGATCTGAGCCTGATCGAGACGGCTCCCCGCGATCGCTCGCCCATCCTGACCTTTCTCGAGCCCTGGGACGATGGACTCCTGGAAGAGGCGTTCGCCCGGGAACTCGATCGTGGCGGTCAGGTCTTTTTCATTCACAATCGGATCGAGACGATCGAGACGATTGCGGAGCGGGTGCGCACTCTGGCCCCGCGCGCCCGGGTCGGCGTTGCGCATGGTCAGATGTCTGCCGATTCGCTCGAGGCCGTGATGCGTCGCTTCGTCCTGGGCGAGATCGACATCCTGGTGTCGACCATGATCGTCGAGTCCGGTATCGATGTGCCGAACGCCAACACGATGGTGGTGCACGATGCGCATCGCTTTGGCCTGGCCCAACTGTATCAGTTGCGCGGTCGAGTCGGTCGCAGCCACCGCCGCGCCTACTGCTACCTGCTGACGCCGGATTTGATGGATCAGGACGCCGAGGATCGGCTCAAGGTGCTGGAGCACCACACCGAACTCGGGGCCGGGTACCGGATTGCGCTGAAAGACATGGAGATCCGGGGCGCCGGGAATCTCCTGGGAGGTGAGCAATCGGGGCACGCCCACGCCATCGGGTTCGATCTGTACCTGCGGTGGCTCGAGGAGACTGTCAAATCGCTCCGGGCGTCGGGCGGGGTCGTCGAGGCGCCGGCACCGCCGGATGTCGTGTTTGACCGACCCGCGCACCTCCCGGACGAGTACGTCGCAGATGACGACACCAAGCTGGATGTCTATCGGCGACTGGCGCGGGCGGCCTCGCCTGGCGAAATTGATGAGTTACGCCAGGAGCTTCGGGAACGTTTCGGGGCCCCACCGGATGAGGCTGAGAATCTGCTCGACCTGACCCGTCTTCGGGTCGTCGGGGCGGCGCTCGGCATCCAGCACATTCTGGTGCGTGGCGAGGAGGCACGAGTCAGCTTTCGGGCGGGGACGACCCCGCGGATGGCTCGCCTCACGGCCGCGCTCGATCGGGTGCAGTTGTCCGCCGACGTGCGGCGGACGGTACCGTTGTCGCTCCGGCTGGTTCGCCTGGGCGGTGAGGCAATCATTCCCGCCGTCGTGCGGGCGTTGAGGCAAGTCGTCACGCAGTGATACGACCGGTGCGCCGCGCCGGTCATCCAAGCAACTTGAATGGAGTGGACATGAGCCGTTTGGTGTTGGGACTGGTAGTCGGAAGCGCGCTCCTCGGAGGGTGTGAGCGCTTCTCGGCGCGATCGGACGTCGCAGCGCAGGTGGGTGAGCATCAGCTGACCGCCGAACGGGTGGCGTCGATCATGAACCAGTCGGGCGGCGGAACCCCGACGGTCGAAGCCGCGGAGTTCATCTCGAACCTGTGGCTCGACTATTCGCTGGTGGGCCGCGCTGTGGCCGAGAACAAGATCCCGACCGATTCTGCCGCGGTCGAGGCGCTGCTGTGGCCGACCATGGCGACGATCCGGCTCAATCTGCTGCGTGACTCGGTGCGCGCAAAGCGTTTCTCGATGACGCCGGAGGCGCTCGAGGCTGCCTACAACGAACCGACCTACCGCGTTTTCCAGCACATCATCGTCATTCCGTCCGGGCCGACTGCTCGCGACAGCGCCGCGGCCCGGCAGCAGCTCACCGCTGCGCTGGCGCGGATTCGCGGCGGTGCCGATTTCGGCCAGATCGCGTCGCAGCTGAGCGCCGATGGCAGCAAGAACGACGGAGGCTATCTCCCGTTCGGTCCGCGGGGACAGTTCGTGCCTGAGTTCGAGGCCCCGGCCTGGGAGCTCGCTCCAGGAGCGGTGACGGACGTGATCACCACCCAGTTCGGGTACCACCTGATCCGGCGCCCCTCGTTCCGTGAGGCGCAGGACCGGTTCCAGACCGGATTTGCCCAGTTCGGGCTCTCGTCGGTCGACTCGACCTACCAGGCTGAACTGATCGCGGCCAATAATCTCGAGGTCACCGGCGGAGCTCCGGCGGCCATCAAGAGTGCCGTTGCGGACATCGAAGGAGCGCGAGGATCGAGCAAGGTGCTCGTCAAGGCGAAGAGCGGCAACGTCACCGTCGGCGACTTTGCCAAGTGGGGCGCCATGTTCAACGTGCAGGCGAAGATGTCGATCCGGAGCGCGCCGGACAGCCTGCTCACGGCGTTTGCCAAGGATTTGGGGCTGCGCACGCTGCTGCTTCGAGCCGCCGACTCGGCCGGGATCAACCCCGAGCCGCAGATGAAGCAATTTGCGTTGGTGCGGTACAACCAGCTCGTCACGCAGATCGAGAGCGAACTGGGCCTCGATGTGCCCGAGCTCTCGGATTCGTCGACGCTTGCCGCGGATGCGAAGGCCAAGCTGGCCAGCGAGAAGATCGATGCTTTCTTCAATCGGCTGCTCGAGGGCCAGGCTCAGATGATCCAGTTGCCGCCAGAGCTGGCGTCCTACCTCCGCGGGCTCAAGCTGGGCAAGGTCCATCAGCCCGGGATCGCCCGCTCGGTCGAGTTGGCCACCACGCAATTCAAGAAGGACTCGGCCGAGGCGAGCGCTCGCCCGGCCCCGGGTGCGATTCAGCAGGCGCCTGGTGGCCCGCCGATCGAAGGTGCGGAACCCGCCGCGCCGCCGCGGCCCTGACGACGTGAGGAACGTGGAAGGTGTCTGGATGCGACAGTTGCCGGTAGCGCGGTTGGTGTGGCTCGGGCTGGTGGGCGCCATGGTTGGTGCGCCCGCCGGCAGCGCCGCCGCCCAGACGGCCGATTCGGCGACCACGATCGATCGGATCGTGGCCGTGGTCGGGACTCGTCCGATCCTGCTGTCGGAGGTGCAGGAGCGGATCCTGATCGAACTCCGCGGGCGTCCGGCGCCCACCGACCAGTCGGTGCTTCGCCAGCTGCAGCGCGGCATCCTCGAGTCGCTGGTCAATGAGGAACTGGTGATCCAGCAGGCCTCGCGCGATACCACCATCAAGGTCACCGACGAGGAGATTACCCAGTCGGTGGATCAGCTTTACCGCAACGTCCGAGGCCAGTATCAGTCCGAAGAGCAGTTCCGGACCGAGTTGCAGCGGACCGGCTTTCAGACGCTCGAAGAGTGGCGCACCTTCAGTGCGGAGCAACAGCGTCGGACCTTCCTGGCCAACCGGTTCTGGGACAATCTCCGCCAGCGCGGACGGGTCAAGGACGTTCCGCCTACCGATGAGGAGATGCGGCAGTATTTCGACCAGCAGAAGGGTAATTTCGAACCCCGGCCAGAGCTGGTGTCGTTCAAGCAGATCGTGATTGCTCCGCAGCCGAGTGACACGGCCAAGGCCGCCGCGCGCCAGCTGATCGACTCGATTCTGGTCGAGTTGCGGAAAGGGGCGGACTTTGCGACTGCGGCGCGCCGGTTTTCGATGGATCCTGGCACTCGTGAGCAGGGGGGATCGCTCAACTGGATCCGGCGTGGCCAGGGGTACGACCCGCGCTTCGAGTCGGTGGCGTTTTCGCTGCGTCCGGGACAGATCTCCGATCCGGTCGAGACGGGCTTTGGATTCCATCTGATTCAGGTCGAGCGGGTCCAGGCGGCCGAAGTGCATGTTCGGCACATCCTGATCATGCCCGTGATCGACTCGACCAACGCGGACAGCGCGTACACGCTGGCTGAGCGAGTTCGCGCTGCGCTGGTTGCCGGAGCCTCGTTCGACAGCTTGCAGCGGGTCTACCACGATCGGATGGAAGAGCGCGAGATCCAGCAGTATCCCGTCGGTCAGCTGGCGCAGCAGGCGCCGGGATACGGTCAGGCCTTTGCCGGTTTGGCCGAGGGCGGCGTGGGGCCCGTATTCCAGTTGCCGTCGCCCGATCCGATCCGGTCCAAGTGGGCCATCGTTCAGCTGACCCGTCGGATTCCCGCCGGTGAAGTGCGGTTCGAAGATGTTCGTGAACAGATCCGACGCAGTCTGGCCCGCCGACTGGGCGAAGGGCGCCACCTCGAGCGGATGCGCAAGGCGAGTTTTGTCCTGATTCACGACGTGTGACCTCGCAACGCCGTCCCCGCCTGGCCGTCACCCTGGGTGATCCCCGGGGCATCGGTCCCGAAATCGTAGCCAAAGCGCTGGCCCTGCCGCTCGACGCCGATCTCACCCTGATCGGCGCCGACGACCAGGTCGCGGCTGTTCCGGGTGTCGCAACGGTCGGGCTGGGCCCCTGGGGTGCGGGTTCGGGGGCCCGCCCGGAGGACCGGCGGCGGGTGGCTCGCGCGGGGCAGCTGGCGGGTCACGCGGTCGAGCGGGCGGTGGCGCTGGCCAAGGCCGGGGCGGTCGACGCGATCGTGACGGCTCCGGTCGAAAAACATGCCTTGCATCTCGCCGGCTTCCGGTATCCCGGACACACCGAGTGGCTTGCGCACCTGGCAGGTGATGTCGATGTCGCGATGATGCTTGCCGCCGGTGCGCTTCGGGTGGTGCTGGTCACGACCCACATCGCGCTTCGGGACGTGCCGGCCGTGTTGACGACGGAGCGGATCATCCGAACCGGTCGGGTGACCGCAGCCGGACTCAGAGCCTGGTTCGGGATCGACCAGCCGCGTCTGGCGGTGTGTGCCCTCAATCCGCATGCGGGCGAGCAGGGTCTGTTTGGCGACGAGGAAGCCCGGGTGCTGGCACCGGCGATTGCCGCGCTGGGCGCCCACGGGCCCTACCCGGCGGACACCGTCTTCGTCCGAGCGATGCGCGGTGAGTTCGACGCGGTGCTCGCTCCGTACCACGATGTCGGGATGACGGCCGTCAAGGTCGCGGGATTCGGGCAGGGGGTCAACGTCACGCTCGGTCTGCCGTTTCCGCGAACCTCGCCCGACCACGGTACCGCGTTCGATATTGCCGGGCTCGATCGGGCCGATCCGGGCAGCATGCGGGAGTCGCTCGAACTGGCCGTCCGGCTGGCTTCGCTGCGCAAACCCTAGCCCTTCGATTCTGCCGTGGCGTCCTGGCGGCTGCTCAGCCGGGCCGTCTTGACCCGCCGTCCTTCCATCGCGGTAATCTCGAAGGTCAATCCGCCGACGCTGACCCGGTCGCCTGAAACGGGCAGGCGCCCCAACTCGCCGAAGAGCAGACCGCCGATCGTGGTATAGTCGGTGTCGTCGAGCTCGGCCTGGTACGCATCGTTGAATTCGTCGATCGGCATGGCGCCATCGATCAGCGGCGCCGCCGCGGTGTCGAGCGGCTGCTCGGCCACGTCGTGCTCATCGAAGATCGGTCCGACGATTTCTTCGAGCAGATCTTCCATGGTGACCAGTCCTGCCGTACCGCCGAACTCATCGAGCACGATGGCCATATGGACCTTGAGCCGCTTCATGTCAGCCAGGACGTCTTCGACCTCCCGGGTGCCTGGTACCAGGTGCGGCGGTCGAACGATGCTGTGGATCGGATGCGAAGGATTCTCCCGCAGCGCCTTCAGGATGTCCTTGGCGTGGGTAATGCCGACGATTTCATCGAGTGAGTCGTGATAGACGGGATAGCGGGATCGCCCCGCGGCGGCGACGATCCCGGCGGCCTCGTCGACCGTCAGACCCGCTTCCAGAGCCACGATTTCGGTCCGCGGGGTCATCACGTCGTGCGCGGTCTTCTCGGTAAACTCGAAGACACCCTCGATCAGGCGAGCATCCTCCCGGCTGACCTGACCCCCGACCTCGCTCTGTTCGATCAGCATCCGGATTTCTTCGGCGCTGTGGACCCGGGCGTGTTCGGAGGGCTGCCGCACGCCGAGCAGGCGGAGGAGGGTGTTGGCGGACCCGTTCAGGATCCGGATCGGAACAGTCATGAACCAGGCAAAGCCCATCAGTGGTCCGGCGGTCCAGCGACTGACTTCCTCCGGGAACAGGAGTGCGACGGCCTTGGGCATCAGCTCGCCCAGCACGATGTGGAGGACGGAGATGATGGTAAAGGCGATGGCAATCGCGATCGAGTGGACCGCGACCGGTTGGACGGCACTCGGCAGGAAGGCAAACAGGTCCTGGATCAGGTGTGCTAGCGCCGGTTCGCCGATCCAGCCCAGGCCCAGCGACGACAGGGTGATGCCCAGCTGGGTCGCGGAGATGTAGCGGTCGAGTGATTGAACGGCGCGGCGGGCCAGGATAGCTTTGCGGTCGCCGGTCCGGACCATTTCCTCGAGCCGGGTCCTTCGGGCGCCGACGAGGGCAAATTCGGCGGCAACGAAGAAGGCATTGGCCAGCACGAGGGCAACGACGCCGATCAGGCCTGAGATGACGCCGGTGGATTCTGGGGGTTCCATACGCCACAACGTTAGTACCGCAACCCGGCCGGAGCGAGAGGTCGTATCGCGCAAGCTGATTCTGGTCCTGGTACTGGCCTCGATTTTCATGGTGATCGAGGCCATTGCCGGGTGGATCAGCGGGTCACTGGCGCTCCTGGCCGATGCCGGTCATATGCTGGTCGACGTCGGGGCGCTCTCGCTGGCCGCGTTCACGGCGTGGCTGGCTCGGCGGCCTGCCACCCCGTCGAAGACGTTCGGTTACCTCCGGCTCGAGGTCTTTGCCGCGGTCGTCAACAGCGTTGCGCTGATCGGGATTGCCATCGCCGTCATCTTCGAGGCAATCGAGCGGCTGGGCAACCCGCAGCCGATTCGGGTGGGAATCTTCCTGGCCGCGGCGGCGGCCGGGCTTCTGATCAATCTGGTCAGCCTTCGGGTCCTGCATGATGTCCGGCATGGTGGTCTCAACGTGCGGGGCGCCTATCTGCATGTGGTGAGCGACGCCTTGGGCTCGGTCGGTGCGTTGCTGGCGGCGCTCGTGGTCTGGCTGACCGGGTGGACTGCCGCGGACCCGATCGTCTCGATCATCCTGTCCGTGGTCATTTTCTGGGCGGCTTGGCGCTTACTCCGGGAGAGCACTTCGGTCCTGCTCGAGGCGGCGCCGCCCCATGTATCGCTCGATCAGGTCCGGGCCCGCCTGCTGGGCGTGGACGGGGTTCAGGACATCCACGACCTGCATGTCTGGACCGTGACCAGCGGGGTGGTCGCCATGAGCGGACACGCCCTGGTGCCGGACCTCGCCCGGCACCCGGTTGCGCTGCGGGAAATGCTTCACCATCTGGCCGATCTCGGAATCCAGCACTCGACCCTCCAGCTCGAGATCGAGGACCATTGCGAGGGCCTCGACTGCCTGCTGCGGGGAGCCGATCGAACGCTGGCCGAGCACGGCGATCATGATCACCACCTCCACGGAGCCTGGCACGAGTCCCACCGCCACTAGGCGCTCGTCTGGCCCATCCCTTGCGCCCCTCCGGGGCTACCCCTATATATGGCCGCGCAAGGGGGCTGGGCTGTGGAAATTCGGAACATCGCAATCATCGCGCACGTAGACCACGGGAAGACCACGTTGGTGGACCAGATGCTCCGCCAGGCGGGCGTCTTCCGCGAGAATCAACAGGTCGAAGAGCGGGTGATGGATTCCAATCCGCTGGAACGGGAGCGCGGGATCACCATTCTCGCGAAGAACACGGCCGTTCGGTGGAAGGGCACCAAAATCAACATCGTCGATACGCCCGGTCACGCCGACTTCGGAGGGGAAGTCGAGCGGATTCTGCGCATGGTCGACGGGGTGCTCATCCTGGTCGATGCGGCGGAGGGGCCGATGCCCCAGACCCGTTTCGTGACCCGGAAAGCCCTGGGCCTGGGCCTCACTCCGATCGTGGCGATCAACAAGATCGACCGGGCTGACGCCGAGCCGTACAGGGTACACGACGAGGTTCTGGGTCTCTTCATCGATCTGGAGGCCTCGCATGAGCAGTTGGAGGCTCCGTTCCTGTACACCTCGAGTCGGCATGGAACCGCCTCGAAGGACCTGGAAACGGCCGGGGTCGATCTGGAGCCGCTCTTTGACGCTATCGTGGCCCATGTTCCTCCGCCCAAGGGCGACCCCGAGGGGCCGTTCCAGATGCTGATTTCGACCCTCGACCACTCGACCTTCCTGGGTCGGTTGGGGATCGGCCGGATCGAGCGGGGCCGGGTCAAGGTGGGCGATCCGATCGCCCTCTTGCCGCTGGGCGAGCCCGGTCTGGTGACGGAAGGCATCGAGCGGAGCCGGATCAGCAAGCTCTTTGCGTTCGAGGGTCTTGCCCGGGTCGAGGTTCCCGAGGCCGCCGCCGGCGACATCGTGGTCGTGTCCGGGTTCGACGGCATCGACATCAGCAAGACGCTGACGGATGTCGAGCATCCGGAGCGTCTGGCGGGCATCGCGGTGGAGCTGCCGACCATTTCGGTCGACTTTGCGCTCAACAATTCGCCGTTTTCCGGGCGGGAGGGCAAGTTCGTCACGAGTCGTCAGGTGCGGGACCGGCTGTTCAAGGAGCTCGAGCGCAATGTGGCGCTCAAGGTCGAAGAGACGGACTCGCCGGACACGCTGGCCGTCAGCGGCCGTGGTGAACTCCACCTCGGCATCCTGATGGAAACGATGCGGCGTGAGGGGTACGAGTTTCAGGTCTCGAGGCCCCGGGTCATAACCCGAGAGGGTGAGGATGGGCAGCGGCTCGAGCCGTATGAAGAGCTGATGATCGACGTTCCCGAAACGTACATGGGGGCGGTCATGGAGAAGCTCGGTCCGCGTCGGGCCGAGATGGTCGAGATGCGCAACTCGGGGCAGGGAACGGTTCGGCTGATGTTCAAAATCCCGGCCCGCGGTCTCTTCGGCTATCGGTCCGAGTTTCTGACTGACACTCGGGGCACGGGCACGTTGCATCACCGGTACCTGGAGTACGGTCCCTGGGCTGGCCCGCTCGCCGGGCGGAAGCGGGGCGTGCTGGTGGCGGATCGGGAGGGCAAAACAGTGGCATTCGCCCTCGGCAATCTGCAGGAGCGTGCCTCCTTGTTCATTGCGCCTGGTACGGATGTCTATGAGGGGATGATCGTCGGAGAAAACTCGCGGCCCGAGGACATGGACGTCAACGTAGCCAAGGAAAAGAAGTTGACGAACATGCGGACCACGGCGTCGGACGAGAACGTCATGCTCGAGCCGCCGCGAGAGATCACGCTGGAGTACGCGCTCGAGTACATCGAGGATGACGAGTTGATCGAAGTCACGCCGGAAACGATTCGGCTTCGAAAGCGGATCTTGCCGCAGACGGAGCGTCGGAAGGTGGCCCGTGCCATGGCTCGGGAGGCGAATGCGTAATGCGTACCGTACTACCCTCAATCTCTAGGAAGGCAGGAGTTCCCATGTCGGCCGTGTGGGCGTCATTTGAAGACGTGGAGCTGCGTCGTCGGTTCGATGAAGACGAGGATGAAGACGGCGACGGTTTCTCGTTCGATGATGAAGACGAGGACGACGAGTTCGACGACGAACTCGATGGCGACAGTGACGAGTTCGAGGATGAGGACGAACTCGATGAAGACTTCGGTTTCGACGTCGACGACGACAACGAGGAGTAGTCGGATGCGTCCCGGCTCCGGATCTGTGTGGTTCCGGCGTCGGGTTGCGCAACTGGACGGTTGGTAGCTATCCTGAAGGGCTGTTCCTGGTCGGGGGCAGTGTGTGTTGGGGCCTGTAGCTCAGGTGGTTAGAGCGCACGCCTGATAAGCGTGAGGTCGATAGTTCAACTCTATCCAGGCCCATTTCGTTAGGCACTGTCCCGCAACGACTTACGGAGTCGAGCGGGACTTTTTTTGTGGACACCACGCCCGATGGTGTCCGTAATGGTGTCCGTTCAGCCGAGCGCCGCGCGACTGCTGCGGCTCGCGAGCGCGGCCTCCATCGTGTCGGCATCCGGTTTCTGATAGCACTTCAGAATCGTCTGCGCGCTCTTCCACCCGCCAAGCGCCGCGAGATCGACCAGCGGGATATGCTTGAGGTCGGTCGCGAACGCGCGCCGGAGGCTATGCCAGCCGCGCCCAGGATGCGGGGGAATCCGGGCGAGCAATTCCCCGCGTTGCCACCAGCCGCGCACCTGATCGCGCGAGACGGGCGTTGTGGCGTCCCCTGGGGCGGGAAAGACCCAGGCGTTGCCGATCGCCGCCGTCGCCTGCTGGTGGGCCTCCAGGGCCGCGAGCGCGGCCGGCGTCAGCGGTGTGGCATGGGCGAACCGCAGCTTATCGTGCCCGCCCGCCCACTGCACCGACCGGGCCGTGAAATCGACATCGGACCAGCGCAGCTGCCGAATGGCATTGATCCGGTGCCCGGTCTCGCGGGCCAGGATCAGCGCCAATTCGAAACCGGGATCGATCGACGCGGCGACCGACCGCATCGCCTCGTAGTGCTCGAGGCTGAGGACCGGACTATTCGGCGTATGGGCCCCGAGGGGGACCTTCACCCCGTCGAGCGGATGCCGATCGAGCCACTTCGCCCCGACCGCCCAGCTGAGCATCGCCCGCAGTAGCGCCAGATCATACCCGATCACCCGGGGGCCGATGCGTTGGCCTTTCCGGGCCCCGCTGCGCGTGTCGCCCGTCGTGCGGCGCCACTGCACGAACCGCTCGAGATCACGCCGCGAGAGTTCGGCCGCCGGCTGGTCCGCACCAAACACGGTGAGGAAGAGCCGCACGCTGCGGCGATCGTGCCCTTGGGTCGTCACCGTCTTGGTCGGGGTGACTTCCTGCAGATACTTGTCAAAGAGCGCGCCGAGCGTCAGGCGAACCGTCCGGGTCGAGGCGAAGCGCCGCAGCTCGGCGGCCAACTCATCCGCTTTCGCCTTGGCAGCGGCCCGGTCAT